>DMLA01000146.1:0-10237 GCA_003453555.1 Chloroflexota bacterium
TCGCTCGCCAGATGTTCGGGGCGGAGCGAAAGGTCCGCTTCCGCTGCGACTACTTCCCCTTCGTGGAGCCGGGAGCGGAGATGGCCATAGACTGCATCGTCTGCCAGGGGGAGGGTTGCCGGGTCTGTGGCTATACCGGCTGGCTGGAGATCCTGGGCGCGGGGATGGTTCATCCCGAGGTCTTGCGGAATGGCGGATATGATCCCCAGAGTTATACCGGCTTCGCCTTTGGCATGGGGGTGGAGCGGATCGCCATGCTAAAGCACGGCATCGACGATATAAGGCTCTTCTATAGCAACGATCTGCGCTTCTTGCAGCAGTTCAGTTGAAGGAGAGGGACGATGAGGGTGCCCCTAAGTTGGCTGCGAGACTATGTGGATATCAAGATACCCCTCCAGGAGTTGGCCCACCGCCTCACTATGGCCGGGATAGAGGTGGAAGCGGTAGAGAGGATAGGCGCTCGATGGGATAAGATATATGTGGGGGAAGTATTGGAAGTACATCCCCACCCCAACGCCGACCGCCTTACCATCGCCGAGGTAGAGTATGGAGGAGATAAACCCTTGACCGTGATCACCGGGGCCCCCAACATAAAGATGGGGGATAAGGGGTTAAAGGTGCCCACCGCCGTGGCTGGCGCCAGGCTCATCGATGGTCACTCCCCGGAGCACCCGGAGATCACCCTCAAGCCAGCGAAGATAAGGGGGGTCCGCTCCGAAGGGATGATCTGCTCGGAATTGGAGTTGGGCATCTCCGACGACCACGAGGGGATCATGATCCTGGATCCCGAGGCTCCGGTCGGCGTCCCTCTAGAGGACTATTTGGGGGATGTGGTCTTCCATCTGGAGTTGAGCCCTAACCTGGTGCGCTGTCTTTCCCTGATCGGGGTAGCCCGAGAGGTGGCGGCCCTCACCGGGGAGAGGGTCCGTTTGCCCGAGGTGAGCCTAGTGGCCGAAGGAGGGCCCATCGAGGAGATGGTCAGCGTGGAGATAGAAGCGCCCGACCTCTGCCCCCGCTACTCCGCCAGCCTGATCACGGGCCTAACTGTAGGCCCTTCGCCCCCCTGGCTCCAGCGCCGCCTCAGAGCGGCGGGGATGCGTCCCATCAATAACATCGTCGATGTCACCAATTATGTGATGTTGGAGTTGAATCAGCCTTTGCACGCCTTTGACTACGAGAAGATCCGGGGGAAGAAGATCATCGTAAGAAGGGCTGGAGGCGACAAACTCTTCACCACTCTAGATGGGGAGGAGAGGGAACTCCTGCCCGATATGTTGATGATCGCCGACGAGGAAGGGCCGGTAGCCGTGGCCGGGGTGATGGGCGGCCTGGAGAGCGAGGTGACCGAGACCACCCGCCAGGTGCTTCTGGAATCGGCCAACTTCGACCAGGTGAGTGTCCGGCGCACCTCGCAGACACTCAAAATCCGCAGCGAGGCCTCCATCCGCTTCGAGAAGGGGCTGGACCCCGCATCGACCATCCCGGCGCTAAGACGAGCCAGCGAGTTGATCCGCCAACTGGCCGGGGGCCAGGTAGCCCGAGGCTTCGCCGATGTCTATCCGCGACCTCGGGAGAGGCAAGAGATCCTCTTCCCTGTAAGGGAGGTGGAGCGTCTTTTAGGAGTTAGCGTGCCTCTAGAGGAGGTGGTGCGGATCTTGGAATCCCTGGAGTTCCAGGTGGAGGTGTTGAGCGAGGAAAGGCTTAAAGTCACCGTCCCTTCATACCGGGGCGATGTGAGCCTCCCGGCGGACTTGGTGGAGGAGGTGGCTCGGATAAAGGGTTACGACGAGATCCCTACCACCCTGCTCTCGGGGGAACTGCCGCCTCAGCGGATCAACTGGTCGCTCCATTGGGAGAGACGGGCCCGGGAGGTGCTCGCCGCCTGTGGCTTAAGTGAGGTAATCACCTACACTTTAGTCAATCGCAGGGAATGGGAAGCCTTCCCTCTATGGGGCGGGGAGAAGAAGCCCGAACCCCTAAGCATCGCCAACCCCATAGTTCTGGATCAAAACCTGCTACGCACCACCCTCTTGCCCAGCCTATTGAAGGTCTTGGCTTCCAACCTGCGCTATCAGTCCCAGATTCGCATCTTCGAGATCGGACGGGTCTATCTCCCCCAAGAGGGTGACCTCCCTCGGGAGAGAAATACCCTGGCTTTGGCCTTGGCTGGAGGTGAAGAGAAGAGCATCTGGGGAGAGGGAGAGGTCATAGACTTCTACGACCTGAAGGGGGTGATAGAGACCCTCCTTCGGGAGATGAGGATAAAGGAGTACGAGTTCGTCCCCGCTGTTCACCCCTCCTTCTCTCCCCATAAGGTGGCCCATCTTTTTATAGGCGAGGAGCCAAAATTGGTGGGGATATTGGGAGAGCCGCAGATGGGGGAGGCTTTCGACCTAGGTGAACGGTCTGTATATCTGGCGGAGATAGATTTTGAGGCCCTATGCTCTCAGGCTACATCAGAGCGGCGTTACGAGCCCTTACCTCGCTACCCGGCCATCACTCAGGATATAGCCTTAGTGGTGGATGAAGAGATACCGGCCGCGAGGGTACACCAACTCATCATGGAGGCAGGGGGCGCGCTTCTGACTGAGGCCAGGCTATTCGATCTCTACCGGGGAGCCCCCATCTCTCAGGGCAAAAAGAGCCTAGCCTACTCCCTCACCTACAGGGCCCCCGATCGCACCCTCACCGCCGAGGAGGTGATGAAGATACAGGAACGGATCGTGAGGCATCTCTACGAGGCGATAGGAGCGCGACTACGGGAGTAAAGAGAGGAGAGGAGCATGAACTGGTTCGATCTCGTCCTTGCGGTTCTAGTTCTGGTAGGCGTTATCGTGGGCTACATGCAAGGGCTGCTCCGCCAACTGACTGGCCTCTTGGCCCTCTATGTCGGACTGGTGATGGCTTCTTATTTTCATGGGGCCGTGGAGAGATGGATCGACTTCTTCGCTCCTAAGATGGCCGATGTGGCCCAAGAATCTTTAGCCTTTTTGGCTATCCTGGCTGTGGTTTACGTGACCTTACATTGGTTGGGCCGGCAGGCCTTCCCGGAGACCAGGCTGGCGACACTGGGGTTTTTGGATCAGTTGGGAGGGATGGTGATAGGGTTTCTCGTGGTGGGTGTACAGATCGGGGTAGGGATCTTGATCTTGAGGTTTCTGAGCGGGGTATCGTGGATAAGAGGAGATACGGTCCGCCTGGCCTTCGTCCAGGCGATTAAAGCCTCCGCTCTAGTGCCAGACTTCCAGACCTACCTCGCCTTTGTGGCTCGTACCATCCTCCCTTGGCTCCCCGCTGGCCTGCCTACCTTCTTCTATCTCATATGAACGCCAGATCATTGCGGGCTCTAGAGTACTCCCAGATCCTCCACCGTCTGGCGGAACACACCTCCTTCTCCCTGGGCAAGGAGTTAGCCTTGCGCCTTCGCCCCACAACTGACGAAGAGGAGGTGAAGCGTCGGCAGCAGGAGACCACGGAAGCCAGGTCTCTTCTGGAGATGGAGCCCCACTTCACGGCTGGTGGGGCGAAGGATTTGCGCCCTCATCTCAAGAAGGCGGCTATCGAGTCTCCTTTGACCCCTGCCGAACTCCTGGATATTGGGGACACTATAGCCAGTGGAACCGCTGTCCGCCGGCGGCTATACTCCCTACGCCGTCTCTTCCCCACCTTGGCGGAGATAGCCCAAGGGATCGAGGAGTGCTCCGCTCTTTGGGGCGAGATACGCCGCTCCATCAGCGACCGGGGAGAGGTGGTAGATGGGGCCAGCCCGGCTCTAGCCAGGATACGGCGGGAACTCCACCAGGTACACGAGAGACTTCTTTCCAAGATGGAGCGGATCGCATCCTCCCCAGAGAACGCTCCCTTCCTGCAAGAGCCGATAGTAACCCAACGCTCAGGACGGTATGTAATCCCTCTCAAGGCCGATTTCAAGGGACGGATCCCAGGGGTGGTACACGATCAATCGGCCAGTGGAGCCACCCTCTTCGTTGAGCCCTTAGCCACCTTGGAGTTGAACAACCAGTGGCGGGAACTGCAACTGGCGGAGGAGAAAGAGACGCACCGGATCCTCAAGGGGCTTACCGCCCGAGTGGCTGAGGAGATACCGGCTATCGAGGGGACGCTTAAAGCCCTGGCCTGGTTAGATTTGGCCCTGGCCAAAGGCAGATATAGCGCCAGCCTCTCCTGCGTGGAGCCAAAATTTACCCCCTTTCGCTCTCCAAAAGGCGAACTTTTGCACCCTGGCTCCACACTCCGTTTGATCCAAGCCCGCCACCCTCTCCTCCCCCCCGAAGAGGTGGTCCCCATCGATATCCGTATCAGCGACGATTTCTTCATCCTGGTTATCACGGGCCCCAATACCGGCGGGAAGACCGTCTCCCTGAAGACGGTGGGGCTCACGGCCTTAATGGCTCAGTCAGGCTTGCATATCCCGGCCCAGGAAGCGGAACTCTCCATCTTCGAGGGGGTCTACGCCGATATCGGCGACGAGCAGAGCATAGAACAGAGTCTCTCTACCTTCTCCTCTCATTTGACTAGCATCGTGACCATCCTAGCCCGAGCCCATGAGAGGTGTTTGGTGTTGCTCGATGAGTTAGGGGCTGGCACCGACCCGGTGGAGGGTTCAGCCCTGGCGCGAGCCATCTTGGATCATCTCCGCCACAGAAAGATCACCTCCTTGGTGGCCACCCATTACTCTGAATTGAAGAGTTATGCCCATATCACCCCTGGGGTGGAGAACGCCTCGGTGGAGTTCGATCTAGAGACCCTGGCTCCTACCTATGTGATGAGCATCGGCCTCCCCGGCCAGAGCAACGCCCTAGCCATAGCCACTCGCTTGGGGCTCGATGAGGGGGTGGTGAGGGAAGCGAGGAGGCTCATCTCCTGGGAGGATCTGGAAGTAGAGAGGTATCTGGACGATATAAGGAGGGCCCGCGAGGAGGCGTTGGCGGCAGCCCAAGCAGCGAAGGCGGCAAGGGAAGAAGCCGAGGGGAAGGAGAGGGAACTGGCGGAGGAACTCAAAGCCTTAGAGGGCTCCCGCCGGCAGGTCATCAATGAGGCTCGGAAGCAAGCGCGGAGAGAGTTAAGAGAGGCGAGGGAGGAGATCGGCCACCTAGTAGCGGAAGCGAAAAAGAAGAAAACGGTTGAAGCAGAAGCCAAACTTACCGAGTTGGAAGAGAGACTACCGCCTCTTCCACCGGTTAAGAAAGGGCCTCCCCTGGGCGAACTGAAGGTCGGCGAGACCGTATGGGTGGAAGGGCTGGATAGAGAGGGAGAGGTGGTGGGCCTGGAAGCGGCGCAGGTGGAGGTGCAGGTAGGTCCCTTCCGGGTGAAAGCCGATATAGAGGATCTGGCAGCATCCGTAAAGGATCCCGAGGGAAGGGAAGGCCCTCCCAGGGAAGGAGCCCCGGGGGCGATCTCTCTTCCCCTCTCTCCGCCGGTTCCCGATTTTCTGGACTTGAGGGGAGAGAAGGCCGAGGAGGTGCTTTGGCGGCTGGATAAGTATCTGGATGACGCTTTTCTCAGTGGATCGCTCTCCGTCCGTATCATCCATGGCAAGGGGAAAGGGACCCTGCGCCGTCTGGTGCGCCAGGCGGTAGAAAGCCACCCTTTGGTGGCCTCCTACCGTTCCGGGGAGGCGGACGAGGGCGGCGATGGGGTCACCGTAGTCCGGCTGGTGGAGGGTTAGAAGTGAGAGCCTTCTCCTAACATGGCCACCTGTTTCCCCTTCACCTCGCCAACGCCCGGCGCTTCTTCTTAGGCAAACTCAGACCTGCTGGAGGTTAATCGAGAGAGGCTTACTATGGAGATCTATCAACGCAACATCAACAGCATCGTTCGGCGTCTAGGGAAAGGGAGGATACTGGTTGAAGCCTCCCTTCTCGATCTGGACCACAGCGCCCGGGTCTTTTTGACCTTCGATATCCAAGAGCGAAGGGTCGTGGAGGCGAGGGCGGAGATGCTCAAGACGCCTTTCGGGATATGCCCAGAGACCTTGGAGCAGTTGCCTAGCCTGGTGGGGTTGGTAGTGGAGAGAGGGGTGGTGAAAAAGGTAGCCGGGAGGTTGAGGCGTGAGACGGGGTGTGTACATCTGGTGGAGTTAGCGGTTCACGCCATCCGTCTGGCTTCGGCCGCGCTAGTGGCAGAGAGTTTGGGGATGGATAGTCGTGATTTCGCCAAACTGAGCGAGGAGGAGAGGCTGAGGCTGGGAAGACCCTATCTCGGAAACACCTGCTACGCCTACAACGAAGAGAGACTGAAGGAGATCCTCGATTGATTAGCGTGGAGGAGGCGCGGGGCTTTTACGAGGAGAACGAGGGGGCCCACGATTTCGACCATGTCCTTCGGGTCTTGAACCTGGCAGAGCGGATAGGGGCCGCCGAGGGGGCGGATATGGAGATCGTGCGCACAGCCACCCTCCTGCACGATATATACCGCTCCCAAGAGATTCGAGGCGGCGGATGCCACGCTCAGGCGGGAGCGGAGGGGGTGCGGCAGATTCTCTCAGGCTGGCCGGTCGAGAAAGTGGAGGCTGTCGCTCACGCCGTAGAGGCTCACCGTTTCCGAGGTAGCGTCAGGCCTAAGACCTTAGAGGCCCAGGTCCTCTACGACGCCGACAAGTTAGACTCCATCGGCGCTATCGGTGTAGCCCGAGCCTATATGATGGCTGGAAAGTTAGGGCAGAGGCTCTGGACCGAGATCCCAGAGGATGCCTCGGCGGAAAAGAACCCTTTGACAGCCGAGCATAGCGCGCCCATCGAGTTCGAAGTGAAACTCAAGAAAGTGAAAGAGAGCCTTTTCACCGAGGCGGCCAAGAGCATCGCCGAGGAGCGACATCGGTTCATGGCCGAGTTCTTCGCCCGGCTAGAGGAAGAGGTAGAGGGCAGGTGAGGCATGCATATACCCCCCTCTAGGCGCAGGGGAGGTGGTTGAATAAAAAAATATGGGAAACGACCACCCCTGCTGAATGTCAAAGGACCAAATCCCGATAAAGATTATAGCACAGATGTTCTAGATTGTCAAGGGGGAAGCGGGAGGGAGGAAATGGAGGTTTCAACCGACCTGCCTAAAGGCAGGCTTAGCTGCTATAGCGGCGCCTTGATTCTCTTAGATATAAGGCCAACTGTTTGACTTCTGGATTCTCGACCCTAAGGGATGATTCAAACTCGGCGCGGGATTGTTCGGCAACAACGTCTACTAAGTCTTTCATCTCTGCTAGAGTGCTAGCGATACTAACAGGTTTGTTTCCGATGCCTGGTGATCGGTAGGCTTTGGTGAGATACTCGATACTCTTGGCCATAACTATGGTGAAAACATCTACTGCGTTGATCGCCATGCCAGATTCAAGCGTCCTACGTGTCCAATGGGCAGCGTCGTGTAAGATGTGCTCTTTCACGCTACTTGCCCTACCTTCATCCCACCCACTGGGTTGTTTGCGACAGACAAGAATTGCATCATAACGGATGTTTCCGCTACTACTGTGAAAACCGCTTTTGCCTTCCGAGCGCACAAGTGGACTGGCTGAAATATAGAATCCGGCGTCTAACAAGGTCTCAGCAATGCTCTCCCACGCCCACGTCTTATTGTGGTGAAAAGTGAAGATCATCAGGCCCTCGTCCTTGAGAGCCCGGTGGCATTCCTTGAACACACGTGTCAGTCCTTCCCTAAAGAATGTAGTTGTCTTTCCTAAGTTGTCGCTCTTAACGATTTCCTCAGGGCGACTGGAGAGTTCAGGTCTAAACCAAGGGTACACATCTTGCAGTGCCAATCGTAGCCACACATAAAAGAAGTCTGCCAACTCAGAGTACTGCACATTATCAAAATACGGAGGGTCCGTAATAACCGCATCTATCTCCCCATTGGGTATGAAAGACAGGTCTTCCGAGTTGCCACACCTGAGCAAAGCAACCTTGTTTGCATTTAGTAGCTTGTCAAAGGTTTCTACCGGTTGGCCTTCGATGCACTCCGTGCCCGTCCGCTTGCTGAATCGCCTCCCTCTGAGGTCAAAGAGCCGCTCGTAGGGTTGTTGACAGTATTCCTTCGCGCGCCGGACTTTCTGAAAGCACTTGACAAAGGTGCCACGCCCATAAACTGTGCCCCAAACGTTGTTCTCAGTCGGGCGCTCGATAGGATGGTAAGCATGAAGCCCGAAGAAAGGCGAGATTTTGTGCCATTGAATTTCGTATTTGCAAAACATCGTGTTCGTCTGTAAACAGTCAGAAAAGGCGATAAGCATTAGTTCACGGGTGTTCTGATCCGGCAACGCGACGATATCTTCCAACAGCCTTGATAAGCAAAGTAGTTGTCGCTCATTGAACATTTGCCAAAAGTACTCGTAGCCATGATTGACAGGGCGTGGGTCACTGCGTCCTTCGACTGGGATACGCTGCTCCGGGACGAGCAACTTATCCCTTCTCCGCGCAAACTCTTCCTTTGCCCTTCCCCACAGGGCTCTGTCGTAGCTGTCGACTCTCTTAAAGAACCGGCCGCACGTCCGGCAGTATCCTTCGAGGGCGTGGAGTTCTTCCCGCAACTTTGTTCCTCTGCGCTGAACCGCATCTATTATCCGTTGCTTGTCCCCACATTCGGGACAGCGGAAAAAGCCTCTCGAAGATACTCCTTGGCGAGGATCAAAAGTCTCCCCACATTCAGGACATCGGGTTTCAGGGTCGTATTCTTTCGTCTCGATGACCTGAAAGCAATGAGGGCAAAAGGAGACATTGACGTTATTACGGCGGGAGAGTTCGAAGTTTGGGAATAGTCTCACCTTAGCACCACATTCACCGCACGTCGCAATTTTGACCCAGAAGAAATACATCACGTCGGCCTCTTGACCACATGGACACCTAGTTTGGTAGTATTGTTTGATGAATTGAGAGGCTGTGGCTTCCAAATGCTCAAAAGCAGAGTCCAAAGCATCGAGGTCAACAGGCTCGATCTCTTTCTTCGTGATAAACCATGCTACAGGATTGATGTCAACACCAACAACTTTGCAACCTAAGCGGAGTGCTTCCGCAATAGTGGTGCCACCTCCCATGAATGGGTCTAACACGATCTTCCCTTGAAGGTCTGCTCCTTCACAAAATCGACGCCAGGCGAGATCTTCGGGATCTTCGTGATCGCTAAAAGCTGAAAGTGTGATCATGCGGAAGACGCTGCCTAGCCGGCGAGCCCACCACTTGTGCATTCGATAGATGGGCCTTTTCGCATTTCCTTCAGCCATCGCCACACGATTGAGTTGTTCAACTGGCAGAGTCTTTTCGATAAGTTTCACGATGCCCTCAAGAATTCCGCTCCAACAAGCGCCCCCACATGGCGTCGCCGGTCCGACCATACAGCCTTTCAAATTCCCTGGTAAGCTGGTCGATCTTGGCTTCAATGATCTCGGAGAGCGTTAGTCCCTTAGGGTCCTTGAAGCTCTTGCCAACCTCGGCAGCAATGTCAAAGATGTCGTCTATGCAATCAGGATCATCTGAGATGAATTCCCAGAATTGTCTTCCCGAGATCCAGTCAACGCCACCTTCCTCTTGAACGTATTTTCTCACGATACCGCTCACCCGTCCCACATTGCCATAGCACATGCCGTAAAGGGCCACTGATCCCACGTTGCGCCTCTGCGCAGAGCGGAGCAACTGGGCAATTCTTACTCCCAAATCCTTCGGGATCGTGTTCGGACCGCTTTTGATTTGAATATGGTAATGTACGTCTTCCTTCGTCTTTAGAATGTCGGCCCCCTCGACACCGGTGCCCTCAGAGAACAATTTCGCTGCATTCTGAAGAGCCATGCCGAACGAAGTAACTGCCCCTCGCTCCAACCTCTGGTTGACCAGCCATCTCACTATAGCCCTCGAGTTGTTGAGATTGAGTTCCTGTGCTAGAAGACGAATAAGGAAGGGATTGATGTCCAGGCTTTCGATTTTTAGCTTCCGTATGGTCTTTGCGCGGTTCACCAAGAACTTCTCGAAGATTTCCCTGACTTGTTCACGTTTTGCGTCATCTAGCGGCATTGTTGCCTCCCCGTACAGAGTCCAGTGTGTGAGACCGATGGACGTCTTCGCTTGGCAGGTATGTGGCTCGATCAAATTGGAACATCTCAAGCTATTATACCACGATGCTTATAGTATCTCAATGCGACAATACCTGGACCAAAGCCCGACGCTACGTTTAGGCCAAATTGGCAGGTATAGAAACCTGCCCTACTTAGCGGATTTTGAGATGAGAGATACCCCACTTGACAAAT
>DMLA01000146.1:10545-10714 GCA_003453555.1 Chloroflexota bacterium
TACCCCACTTGACAAATGTGACAAGATGTAGTATACTTTTATCGGTGAAGGAACAGATATGATAAGCGGAGTACCAGGAAAGGTGTAGCGAGGGACATATAGCCGAGGCGATCGGGCGGCCCGGGTCTATGTCCCAGGCCGTTTTGCTTGTCAAGATCGGAAGAGCGTC
>DMLA01000029.1:0-1139 GCA_003453555.1 Chloroflexota bacterium
CTGGTGAAAAGAGCTTACAAGACAGCCGCCAGTGGGGATGAGGAGAGATTGATGGCTTTCTTGCAAGAGCACCCCGACCTCTTCCCCACGCTCTGTGGGCGGCACCATTACATGGCACGAAAGGAGGGAGGACAATGGTTGGAGGAGCAACTGGCCTACGCGCGATGGCGACGCGAGTCAGGGAACGGCTGCTGTCTGACAAGGCAGAGGAGACATCGATGGACGCCAACAAGCGCACAGAACCGGGTGAAACGATGACCCGAGAGGAGATCCTACAACTACTGGAGAAAGCAGGACCGGTAGGGACGGTCCACCACCGGGATTTCATCGACTTCGTCCTTCTGCTGGACAGGCAGCAGAAGGTGAACGGTCAATGGATCACTGTCCAGCAGCCCTACATGACCATAGATGGCAGGATAGCGATGGCCTGTCGAGACCACGCCAATCAAGGCAGGAAGCTGGACTTCCACGATCCTCAGGTAATCGAGAACTCAGAGCTGAGGCTCACTCTACGGGTCACTGTGGAGAGCGAGATCTACGGAAGGCGTCACGGGATCGCTTCGTCTAGATTGGATGCAGGGGGCTCACCATTCGAGCGGGGCCACCCCTGGGAGGTGGCCGAGACGAGCGCCACAGGCAGGGCCCTGGGGGCCATGGGATACGGACTACTGCCCCGTACCGGGCTGGTCTCCGCAGAGGAGGTGATACTTGTCACACACGATGAGGTCACCCCTGTCACAGATGGGAGAGGGCCAAAGACCCGCCTACCTGAGACACCGCAGCCCTCGGGAGATGGCCGCCGCCCAAGGAAACACAGGACCACTTCCTATCAGCGGGAGCAGATAGTGACCATGTACGCCACCGTCCACGACGTGGAGCGTGATGAGGCGAGGAAGCAAGTAGAGGCCCTCTTCGGCCAACGTTTCGGTCACGCCATGGAGCGAGCCTCCTACGACGAGGGAAGTAAGGTGATAGCCGAGCTCCTGCCCCAATGGAACAAGAAGAGGAAAGGGGCCGCGGCCTAGGCCGCGGCCCCAGGCCTTTTCAATCCCAGACGAAGGAGGAAGAACGATGGAAAGGATAACCAGAGATCAGATCGAGGCCATCAAAGTAGCAAATCCCATAGAGTCCATAATCGC
>DMLA01000029.1:1518-4649 GCA_003453555.1 Chloroflexota bacterium
TTCCACGAGGATAGAGAACCGAGCTTCAACATCTGGCCCGAGACGCAGAGTTTCTACTGTTTCGGATGCGGTGTGGGAGGAGATGTGTTCACCTTTCTGGAGAAGGTAAACAGTATCAGCTTTCCCCAGGCTTACGAGTTGTTGCAAACGGGGGCCGTGGAAAGAAGGGATATCGTCATTGGCCGAGGTACAGAGTCGTATCGTAGGGTCGGACGAGGGACATTGGCGCAACTGGACGAGGAAGATAAAGAGATCCTTGAAGCGGCGACGCTTCTCTATCACGCCCAATTGATGCGATCCCAAAGCCATCAGGGCCTCCTTGCCAGAAGAGGCATCTCTCTGGAGATGATCAAGAACTTCAAGGTGGGATGGTGTAATGGAAAGGGACTGAGAGGCGATCTCCAGAAGAAAAGGTTGAGTCTCGCCAGAGCGCGACGTATCGGTCTCCTGGGAGAAAAGGGAGAGCATTTCCGGGGCCGGATTGTAGTGCCTGAGATCAGGAAAGGGCATACTCTCTATCTGATAGGGCGGGCTGCGAGGCCCGGTCTGAAGCCTAAATACTTAGCTCTCCCCCTGCCCAAGCCACTCTATGGTGTGGGAAGGATCAAAAGAAGAGATGAGGTCTTCGTGGTGGAGGGGGTGTTCGACTGGATGACGCTAGCATCATGGGGCTATCCTACGGTTGCTCTTCTGGGGACCAGGTTGGGAAGAGAGGGGAGATCGTATCTGGAGAAGTTCGAGAGGGTGTATCTAGTGCTGGATGCTGATGAGGAGGGGCTCTTAGCAGCGAACCGCATACGCCGAGAACTGGGAAAGAGAGCGAAGGTGGTCAATCTCCCCATCCGTGTGAACGATCCGAACCAACTTTCTCGTCTAGAACAGGGCAAAGAGCTGCTGGCTCAGGCTGTGGCAAAAGCAGGAAGTCGACACTGATGGGCAGCTACATCTATAGTCCTCCACCAGGGCCGCGTCCTCGGCCGCAAGTAGTTGGTCTTCCTCTGGGAGAGGACTAGACCGACACCCCACGGGGTGGGAACAAATGCTCGCCAGTTGATCCGAATACGTTCCGAAAGCCAAGCTTATGCTAGTAAGACGTTGAGCACCGGTTCTATCGTACCAGATTCTATCCTATCGAGCCTCGTTGAAGATGGCAGACATCCACACCACCCACCGACACATGTAGTTGGAGTCCACTCCTAAGAGGCTTTTGCCTTGTCAACCATCGGTTGCTATACTACTTCCAGACTATGCTCAGCCCCCACGAAACCTACGGTCCAAAATCATACAATCCTGCTTCACTAACTCCGTCAAACCGGGTCATCTCCGAGCCCTGCGAAGAAACAGCAAGGGCGAGACGTAGGGTCTCGCCACCAGCACTGCACAGAGGTGAGCATGTATCGGCAGCCACTCTCTCCTAACGACGTGGGAATCATCATCGGAAATCCTTTCCGGCGCGGATACCCCTTCCTTTCCCTCGGGATCCTTTACGGACAGGTGTGCGGAGGAGCGCCGTCCCTGCATTATATTGCAAGAGGGTGTATAATAGTGGATATGAGCAAGTATAAAGACCTGAAGGCAAAGAGAAACGTTGTCTACCGCTGCCTCTTCCACGTTGTGTGGTGTCCGAAGTACAGGAGGAAGGTGCTGGTAGATGGTGTCAGCGAAAGGCTTTCGGAGATTTTGCACCAAGTCGCAAAGGAACTTGAGGCCGAACTCCTTGAGATCGAGATTATGCCAGACTACGTCCACATCCTTTGTGAGGTAGATCCTCAGTTCGGTATACATCGGCTGGTGAAACGGCTCAAAGGCCGGTCGTCTCGTTTGCTCCGCCAGGAGTTTCCGTCGCTCAGGAGTAGGCTCCCCACACTTTGGACTAACTCCTACTTCGTGGCTACCGTCGGTGGCGCACCGCTCTCGATAATCAAGCAGTATATTGAGAACCAGAAAGGCGTCTAGGTGAATCTGACCGCGCAAACAAAACTGCTCCCTACGCCCGAGCAAACCGACTTGCTCAAGTGTACGATCGAGCGAGCGAATGCCGCTTGCAACTACATTAGCGAGCGGGCCTGGGAAGAAAAAACCTTCCGGCAATACGATCTACACAGACTGGTTTACTATGACGCGAGGGAGCGGTTTGGTCTCTCTGCTCAAATGACGGTTCGATGCATCAGTAAGGTTGCCGCCGCCTATAAACTCGACAGGGAGAGGAAGCGCACTTTCAAGCCCCGCGGTGCGATTGCCTATGATGGTAGGATTCTCAGGTATAAGCTGGACAAGGCCGAGGTCTCGATCTGGACTCTGGGGGGTCGGCAGTCTGTCCCGTTTACGTGCGGCATGAGGCAGTGGGAACTGCTCCTCTCCCAGAAGGGTGAGAGCGACCTGGTCTACCGCCGTGGGAAGTTCTATCTTCTCGCAACTTGCGACGTCGAGGAAGCCGTGCCTATCGAGCCAGAGGGTGTGTTGGGAGTTGATCTCGGGGTCATGAACATCGCGGTTGACTCCGATGGCGAGGTATTTTCCTCTGAATGTCTCAATCGAGTTCGGGCCAACTATCGCTGGCTGAGAGCCAAACTGCAATGCATCGGGACGAAATCGGCTCGTCGGCTGCTCAGGCATCTCTCGGGCAAAGAGGCCCGGTTTGCCAAAGATACCAACCACAGGATCAGCAAGCAGATTGTAGCGAAGGCAGAAGGCAGCCTCAGAGCGATTGCGCTTGAGGATTTGAGCGGAATTGCCAAGAGGGTAACGGTTCGTCGCCGCCAGCGCGCTACGCTGCATAGTTGGTCCTTTTCTCAGCTCAGGGCGTTTGTCGAGTACAAAGCCCAAAGGGCCGGGATCCCGGTGTTCCTGGTTAACCCCAAGAACACATCCCGAACCTGTCCTTTCTGTGGACATATCGACAAACGGAATCGAGCTTCTCAAGAAACCTTCTCCTGTGTGGCCTGCGGTTTTGCTGGACTTGCGGACCACATTGCAGCGGAGAATATCCGCTGGGCTGCCGTCAATCAGCCGAACGCCTCGGATGCTGCGAATGGTTAGCCAACGATCTAACCATCCTATCCGTAAAGGATCCCGAGGGATAGGAAAGAACCCTCGCAGTAGCGCCAGGGGCAAGCCCCTAGATTTATCTA
>DMLA01000173.1 GCA_003453555.1 Chloroflexota bacterium
CCCCATTTGTAAAGGCGGATGACCTTGCTCACCAGTGCGCCCCATGTTATAATTTTAAGGGTGGAAGACGAGACCTATATGCAGGAGGCGCTGGCCGAGGCGGAGAGGGCCTACTGGAAGGGGGAGATCCCCGTCGGGGCGGTGGCTGTCAAGGACGGGCTCATCATCGGCCGGGGGCACAACCAGAAAGAAGAACTAAGGGACCCCACGGCCCACGCGGAGATGAGAGCTCTGAAGCAGGCTGCCCAGGCCCTGGGAGGCTGGCGGCTCACGGGGGTGACCGTCTATAGCACTCTAGAGCCTTGTCCTATGTGTGCTGGAGCCCTGGTCATGGCCCGGGCAGAGCGGCTGGTTTATGCCGTGGAGGACCCCAAGTCAGGGGCCTGTGGCTCGGTTTTCGACCTGGTGCGGTCTCCTCACCTCAACCATCAGTTGAAAGTAAGCAAAGGGGTATTGGCAGAAGAGACACAGGAACTCCTAGACAGGTTTTTCCAAGAGTTGCGGCGATAGCCCGGAGGGGTGCCGGAGTGGACGATCGGGGCGGTCTCGAAAACCGCTGTGGGGGGTAACCCCCACCGTGGGTTCGAATCCCACCCCCTCCGCCATCTTCTAAGCCCGTCGAAGGGCCTGTCCTGAGTGAAGCCGAAGGGGCAAGGATGTGGTTCTGTTACATCGTGAAGTGCTCCGATAGTTCCTACTATGTGGGGATTACCAAGGACCTAGAGTCGCGGGTTTCCGAGCACAATGCGGGGTACGGCTCGGCATATACGGCAGCGCGCCGCCCCGTTCGCCTTCTCTGGTATGAGGAGCATGAGACGCGGAGTAGCGCCACTAAGCGGGAGGGACAGATAAAGCGGTGGAGGCGGGCCCAGAAAGAGACACTGATCGCGGAGAGGTCGCATAGTCCGGTCTAGGGCGCACGATTGGTGCGTAGGCGTATTTGACAAAAGTCGATAGGGAATTTATAATAATTCTGTACAGAAAAGATAACGCAAGAGGTATGATATGGCTGTAAAGATTATGCCTGTGACGGACCTGAGGCAGAAGATTACCTCCGTGCTCAAGGAGTTGGAGGAGAGCGGCCAGCCCCTCTACATCACCCAATATGGCCGCCCCAAGGCGGTGCTCCTCAGTTACCAAGACTATGAAGCCCTTATCCGCGAATTAGAGGACCTGGAAGACAGCCTTAGTATCTATGAGGGCAAAGAGGAGCCGTCCCGGCCCTACGAAGAGTTCATAGCCGAGGTCTCAACGCCTGCCGGTGTACAGAGTAAGGATTAGGCTTAGGGCAGAGCGGGACATGAGGCGGCTTTCTCCTGAGGTCTTTGCTAGGGTGGACGCTAAGATCCAAGGCTTGCGCGAAGACCCAAGACCACCGGGAGTGGAGAAATTAAGGAGCAAAGAGGGCTGGCGGATAAGAATAGGTGATTATAGAGTTATCTACGAGATAGATGACCGATCTCGCGAGGTGATGATTTACCGAGTGCAGCATCGCAAGGATATTTATCGCCCACGATAGCGCGGAGAGGTCGCATAGTCCGGTCTAGTGCGCACGATTGGAAATCGTGTAGGCCGAAAGGCCTCGGGGGTTCAAATCCCCCCCTCTCCGCCACTTTGAAGCGTCATTTCTCGATTTGGAGGAGTGGCGCTTTTCTATGTCGTTGCCACCTTTGCTCACCTCAAGGTATAATGGTCTGGGGGCGCTACTAGAAAGGAGGAAAGGTGGCGGAAGTTATCCCTGATACCGACAGCGTAGAGGTGGCAAAGATAGGGTTCGCCCACTGGGTGGTGGCCAGGGTGGATAACGCCTGGTCGATGGAAGACTACAAGGGGGTTACCAACCCCGAAGCCCATGCGGACAAACTCCTCGAACTATTCGATAAGGCCTACAGAGCAGCCAGTAAGACCATAGAATAGGGGTCATACAGAATGAAGAGCATCCAGCGCCCCCTCCAAACCACAGCGACAATTGTGTATCGAGCCGAGGGTTCCCTGGCGCCAAACTATATGGTAAAATAGGCTGTTCAGGCCTCAATGAGGCGATCTATGAAGGAGGAATGGGATGAGAAAAGGGGTCATCGCCCTCCTGGTTCTGCTCTCCGCTTGCGCCGCTCCAGCGAGACCGACATCTGTCCCTTCTCCCACTCCAACGCTAAGACCGAGCCCTACGGCGCTTCTTCTCCCCTCACCTAGCCCTACGCCGATGATCTACGTTGTGCAGCCAGGGGACACCCTCGCTGGCATCGCAGCCCTCTACGGGACTACAGCAGATGCCATCTGTGCCTTCAACGAACTTCCCGATTGCAGCCTCATCCATCCAGGAGATGAACTGCAGATACCGGGCGAGGGGGTGGTATTACCTTCGCCCACGAAACCGGCTCCCTCACCCACCGTGTCCACCCCGGAAGCACCTCTGCCCACGCCTACCGAAGAGACTGCGCTTCTCCCGCCTCCTAAAGAGTTGGGGCCCGTGAGCGCTGAGGGGAACGCGGAGATAGAGATCGACAACGATACGCCTTATGTGCTGAGCCTGGAGTTCCAGGGGCCCACGTCCCACACCGTCTCCATCGAACGGTGCCCGGAGTGCAAAGAATACTTCGTCAGCCCTATTATTTGTCCTTCGGGGAGGCCTAGTGTTACCTTCAGGCTTCCCCCGGGCACCTATAAGGTAACCGCGCGCGTCGATAAGCCGGGCATCATTCCTTTCGCTGGCACTTGGGAGTTGGTGGGAGACCGATTATACGGCCATTGCTTCTTCATTGTAACCCAGTTCAGATAGAGGGCACACTGTGTAGTCCGCTCTAATGAGTGCCCTGGGAAATCGTCAAGAGGAGTCGCCGTTTGACTTTTGTTCACTCTTAGGTTAGCATTTCGTGAGGCCGTGCTAGACGGGGAGCTAGCGGTGCCCTGTACCCGCAATCCGCTATAGCGGGGTCGAACTCCCTCTCGAGGTCTCGTGTTGTCGGGGACTGCCGAGGAGAAGTAGCGATGAAGGCCGGGTCCTGCGCAGCAGAAGCCTACGAACTCCGTCAGGTCCGGGAGGAAGCAGCGGTAAGTAGTCACTTCTGGGTGCCGCAGGGGCACCTGGTTGGAGCCAACTGGCCTCGGTAAGCTGGGCAGTCCGGATCGACAGAGGGTGCACGGCCTCTCTTTTTAATCCAGGAGGGGCGGCCCGAACCTCACCCCCTCCCATACAGAGGTTCACTTTCATTGTCATCGGAACGCGTTATCTCTAAACCCGCGGCTCGCGTGCCGGAGTTACCTCACCCTCTGGCTCGTTGGCGACCGCGAGTGGGACTGGTGGTGATCTGCTTCCTCCTGGTAGCCACCTATGCCATGCGCCACGCCTACATATCCACCCAAAGGGAGGTAACCCTATCCGTGGATGGTTACCCCCTCTCCTTTCGCACCCATCAGACCTCCGTCGATGCTTTCCTGGAGGAGATAGGGATAGAAGTGAACGGGGCGGACATTGTCCTTCCTGGCCTTCACACCGATCTCGACAATCGAGTCGTTATTGAGCGGGCTAAGCCGGTCATCCTAGAGGTGGATGGACAGGTCTTAGAACGATATACCCACAGTAAGACGGTAGGCGACTTTCTCTTGGAGACAGGGGTAGCCCTAGGGCCCCACGACCGGATCACTATGGAAGGGGTGGAGGTGGGCCTAGAAGCCCCCCTATCCTCGAGGCCTATATCGGTTCCCAGAGGTGTGGGCAAAGGTAAGGCTATGCTCCTTTCCGTGAATCCGGTATCGACTCGGAGAATAGTCATCCATCGCTCCCTCCCCCTCCAACTCTTCGACGACGGCGTGCTCACCACCTTCTCTACCATCGCTCCCACAGTGGGACAGGCCCTCAAAGAACATGGCGTTCTCATCTACCTGGGGGATCGGGTGAAGCCGGGCTTAGGTACCCCCGTCTCCACAGGGATGCGAGTCTATATCGAACGGGCGAAACCCTTGACCATCTTAGTCGATGGCCGGCGCATCGTGACCCGCACCCAGGCGGAGCGGGTGAAAGAAGCCCTAGAGCAAGAGGGGGTCACCCTGGGGGTCAGGGATTACACTATTCCTGATAGGCTAACCTCTCTAACTGACAACATGACCGTGCAGGTGATAAGGGTCGAGGAGGAGTTCGTTATCGAGGAGGAACCGATCCCCTTCGAGACGGTACGGAGACCCGACCGAGAGTTGGAGATAGATCACTGGCGCCTGGCCCAGCAGGGCGAGGAGGGGTTAAGGAGACGGCTGATCCGCATACGCTATGAGAACGGCCAGGAGAAAGAGCGGGTGATGACAAGCGAGTGGGTGGCGAAAGAGCCTACCACTGAGGTAATCGCCTATGGGGGCGAGATAGTGGTTCGGGAACTGGAGGCGCCAGAGGGGCCGGTCCGGTATTGGCGCAAAATCAGGATGCTGGCTACCTCATACACCGCTGCTACTTCGGGTAAATCTAGAGATCACCCCCGCTACGGCCTAACATATCTGGGCTGGAAGGCTACTAAAGGGGTTATCGCCGTCGATCCCCAGGTGATAAACCTTGGTACCAGGATGTACGTGCCTGGCTATGGGTTCGGCACCGCCGCTGATACGGGAGGGGCGATTAAGGGCAGACACATCGATCTGGCCTACGACGAGGGTAACCTGGTCCTTTGGTTCAAGTGGGTGGATGTTTACCTCTTGGAGCCAGTGCCCCCTCTCGAGGAGATACGTTGGATCCTCCCCTATTGGCCCCTGGAGAGGTGAAGGCGTGAGCCTGGGAGAGATCAGGTGGCTTCTTCGTGAGTTCAACATAAGACCCAAGAAGAGCCTGGGCCAGAACTTCCTGGTCAGCGGTGCCCTCCTTAGGGCCATAACCTCCGCCGCAGATATAGATAAGAAGGACACTATCCTAGAGATAGGGGCTGGCCTGGGGACCCTCACCCGCGTCCTCGCGGAAGGGGCCCAGCGAGTTATCGCTCTGGAGATCGATGAACGGCTCCTTCTCCCTCTCTACCAGGTGCTCCAAGATTACCCCAACGTCGAGATCGTGCAGGGTGACATCCTCAAGATCGATCTGGCTCAACTCCTGGCAGGCCCGGGAGAGGCTCCAAAGGAAGTCAACTACAAGGTAGTGGCCAACCTCCCCTACTATGCTACCTCCGCCATCCTGCGCCGGCTTCTGGAGGCAGCGCCAAAGCCCCAACTCCTAGTGGTGACGGTGCAGCGGGAGGTGGCCGAGCGCCTGGTGGCGGAGCCCGGGCAGATGAGCACCCTCTCGGTGAGCGTGCAATTCTACGGGCAACCGCACATCGTGGCTCGAGCCCCAGCGGGGGCTTTTTATCCCTCACCCAAAGTTTCTTCCGCCGTGGTGCGCATCGATGTTTATGAAGAGCCTCCCGCCGAGGTGGACGATGTAGAGGCTTTCTTCTTCCTAGTCCGGGCCGGTTTCGCCCAGAGGCGCAAGTATCTCAAGAACTCGCTCCCCCAGGGGTTAGGGTTGTCGGCCGATCAGGTAACCTCCGCCCTGCGCCGGGCGAGGATCGAGGAGACCCTCAGGCCCCAGGCCCTGAGCGTGGAGGATTGGGCCAGGCTCTATCGAGAACTGGCCCCCCAATTGCGATAGCCTCCCTCAAGAAGGATAGAGACCGTTGAAAAATCTCCCCTCCTCGCCCCCCGGAGCCCCAGGCAGGAAGCATCGATTTGCCCCGCCCATAGTGTAAGAGTTATAATTAGAAGGACCATATTCAAAGAAAGATGATCGTATGCTTCTCACCATTCTCGCCTTTTTAATAGTTTTCAGCCTCCTGGTCTTTGCCCACGAACTAGGCCACTTCTTGGTGGCCAAATGGAGAGGCGTGAAGGTGGAGG
>DMLA01000008.1 GCA_003453555.1 Chloroflexota bacterium
CGATCTTATGCGCTCCTCGGCCCAGTTGGCGAGGAGTTACGGCGTTCGTCTCCATACCCATGTGGCGGAGACGTTGGATGAGGAGGAGTTCTGCTTAGAGAGGTATGGTTGTCGCCCCGTCCAGTATGCGGCGGATCTGGGCTGGGTGGGCGAAGATGTATCTTACGCCCACGGCATATATCTCAACGATGAGGAGATAGGGCTTTTGGCGGAGACGGGGACGGGAGTGGCCCACTGCCCCACCTCCAACATGCTATTGGGCTCGGGCATCGCCCCGGTGCGGAAGATGCTCCGGGAGGGAGTGAAAGTGGGGCTGGCGGTGGACGGGAGCGCTTCTAACGACTCCAGCCACATGTTGGCCGAGGCGCGGATGGCTATGCTCCTCCAGCGGGTGAAAGAGGGCCCCCAGGCGCTGGGCGCTAGAGAAGTCTTGGAGATGGCTACCTTGGGCGGGGCCCAACTCCTGGGTCGAGAGGATATCGGCTCTTTGGAGGTGGGCAAGGCAGCGGATCTGATGGCCATTGATGTGAATAGGTTGGAGTACGCGGGAGCGGGGGACTTGGTTGCGGCGGCGGTTTTCTGCGCCCCGGCGAAGGTTGATTTCTCTATGGTCGATGGTCGGCTGGTGGTGAAGAAGGGCCGCCTGACCACCATGGATATGGAGCCCATCATCGCTCGACATAACGAGATAGCGCGGGAGATGCTCACCTAAAAGTTTAATTTTTCGCCCGCCTTCACTGTGACGATTGGCAACTCTCCGCTCTGGTCTCGTTTTCCAACCTTTTGTTGAAGGCTAGGAGGCCCTGATTAGCGTTGACAACCCCAGAAGGCAGGTTTAGAATAGTCGCGGGGAGCCCATGTATGACATTGGGGGTAGCCTTGTCCGGGCTCATGATCTGTGTAGAACAGCATCATCTGGGTGCATAACTGGGAGGGGATGGATGCCATGAGCAAAGAGATATCGTGGCCTTTTGTGCCAGATGAGAGTTCGGGTGGCAATGGAGAGCGGAGTGACGATGAACTGCTGGCTGAGCTCCTAAGCCGGCTAGCACTAGAGTGGGCCCACGAGTACAATACTACACCCTTGGATGAACTGGGTGGGTTGACACCGTTGCAAGCCCATCAATTGATGTACACGGAGGTCGATGATCCAGCCTGCCCGCTGAAACTTGCCGATGACCTCAGCGAAGAAGAGGTGCTTTCCAGCCGTTTCTTTCGCAATGCTCGGCTTTTCCTGGCCACTATGGACGAGATGGGGGGGGTAAAGGCTACCCAAGCGGGCAACCTACCACGAAAGTTCGTGGCAGCGATCTTCCCTCGTTTAGAAATAGAGGAGTGGAAACGGCAATTCATTGAGAACTACAAGGTGATAAACGAGGCCGATCTATGGCCCCTGCATAAGGCCCGTGTGGTCTGTGAAGTAGGGAGATTACTGTCCAGGCGGAAAGGAAGGTTTCGGCTCACAAAGAAAGCCAAAGGGTTGTTGGCTGGGCCAGCAGGGGCTTTGTACCGCCATCTCTTTTACACCTACTTTTACCGGTACAACATCGCCTATCGGTGGGGAGGGAGGGAGTACCCTGAAATTCAGGCCTTTGCCAATTTTGGTCTGTATCGGCTTGGCCAGCTCTGCCAGCAATGGCAATCGCCAAAGCGGATCACGGAGGAGATCTACATTAAGGGGTTGCTAATAGAGGAGGAAGAAGACCCTTCACCGTACCCGGACTTGGAGTGGGCGGTTGAAAGTACATTCCTGCGCCCATTGACGGAGTTTGGGCTGCTAGAACAACGCCGTGGGAAAGTCGAACCGATTTCGATGAATCGCCGATACCGCGTGACGAGGCTGTTCGATCGCTTCTTGATTTTCGAGTGGCGGTCTTAAGTGCCCTGCGAGTCAAGACTGTCCCTGAGAGAGGTCGTGTCGTTATTGCCATTTCTGCAAAATCTAGATAATAGGTAAAAAGAGGGCGAGGATCAGCCTCGCCCTTCTCTTGTTGCTAGTTTGCGGGAGCAACGACAGAAGCACTCAGACTGGAGGACTACTCATAGTCCTCCCAGTCCGAGTCCTCCTCGAATTCCCAGAACTCGAACTTATCCGCGTCGGCCCCGCATTCCGGGCAGATAGCAGGGGGTTCTTCTCCTACGCGGATGTAGCCGCACCTTGTGCACTCCCACTCGCCCTCGTAACGTTCTCTCTTTCCGCGGTTAGGCGTAAGAACCTCCCCAAACTCTTCGTCAAATCGGTTCACTCTTCCTCCACTTTTGACGATCTTCTCGTCATTCTTACTTCTTCTTGCCCTTGGGCTTAGGCTTCGGCTTAGGCTTGGGCTTACCGGCCGGTTTCTTTGCCATTTCCTCTGGCGCCTCCTTAGTTGGATATGAGGCTTTCATTGCTTGAGAAGCAATCGGTCGCCTCATAGTGCAGAATATAGCATTAATAGGTGCAATTGGGGTGCAAAAAACGTTCCAAAGGGGTTCCAAAAAGGTGGCGGGGGTATCGATTTTGACACCAAGAGAGGCTGAGCATTGAATGGGCCGGCAATCAAAGGCTATTCTTCCATGGAGGGGGAGAAAGTGTAACCTACCCCGGTGACCGTCTTAACATAGTGGGGCTCTTTGGCATCAGGTTCGATCTTGCGCCGCAGTCGCCTCACTAAGCCTTTCACCAGTTGGTAATCGCCTTCTCCGGAATACCCCCATACTTTCTGAATGATCGTCTCTGTGGGAACAACCTGCCCTTGGTTGCTCATTAAACAATATAGGAGGCGAAATTCCAGGTTGGTGAGATGGATTTCCGGTCGTTGAGGCAAGCGGACCGTTCTTCGTTCTGGGCTTAGTTCAACACTCCCTGCCCTTAGGCTGGATATGCTAGCCAGAGGCACAGAACGAGCGCGGCGCAGAAGGGCATTCACCTTGGCCACCAGGAATCTGGGACTGATGGGTTTAGGGAGGTATTCATCTATGCCCAGGTCGAAAGCCTGGAGGATGTATTCCTCTTCTGTGCGGGGGGATGAGACAAGGATGGGAGCAATCGTCTCCAGGCGCAGTGTCCTACAGATATCTAAGACATCGAAGGCGCGGGTGGAAGCATCGATGAAGATCATGTCTGGTACTTCCTTGGCGTATGTGGCCAAGGCCCCTTCGCCATCGGTACGATGAGTAGAGACGACCAAGAGACCAGCCTGACGCAAGATGAGGGTCAGAAGTTCGGCCGAGTTAGGATCATCGCTGATTATCAATACTTTCATTCCCACTTCCGAGGGTAATGAAGGCGATAGAGCAGCCAGATTGTGATTCCTTTTTCTCCCCCTGTCAAGTCCTTGTAGTACCACACAGGTCGGGTTTTGAGACCCGACTTGCTACTCTCGTTTCTCAGATTGGTCTGTCTCGGCCTCTGTCTTGGCTTCTTCGGCCTCTTCGGCCTTCTTGCCTATGAGACGCAAGAGGACGGCTTTGACCGAACGTCCACTGACGCGCATCCCGTAGCGGCGCTTTTTGTATTTCCGCTCCCTTCTTTCCCAACGGGTCTCTTCTCGTTTGCTCATGGCGAAGTCCTCTGCTGGCCCTGGATTCTCTGGCCCACTACAGCTAGCCTGCCCCGGTACTTGCCAGCCCGTCCTGGCATCAACGGGCCAGGGGCCGGGGGACAGGTCAAATCCAGGGCTTGTCCTGGCATCGTCAGGCCGGGCCCGCCCCTTTCCTCAAACGCAACGTTGAAACCGAACGATATGCGGGCGGTGCCAAGAGGCTCCCCTACGACCCCTAGTCGCGGTAGAAGACTACCTCTTCCTCCTCTTCTTTCTCGTCAGGGACGACCTCGATGA
This sequence comes from Chloroflexota bacterium, assembly GCA_003453555.1. Lineage (GTDB taxonomy): Bacteria > Chloroflexota > Anaerolineae > UBA7937 > UBA7937 > UBA7937. Next base: position 3,822 of record DMLA01000008.1, read on the forward strand.
AACTGACCCGGTGCATGGGCAGGATGATCTCGGTAATCCCCTGGGTCAAGTAGTGGGGTCTTCTCCCGTCGCGCCGGCGGGCATGAGAGAGGGTCATAGTGACATCGCCAGGCTCAGGCAGCCGCTCCGTTTCGGCCAGTAAAGGGTCTTCGTTCATCAGGTGGACGATGACACTGTAGGCCATGTTTCACCTCCTGAGGTTCATTCAATAGGCAGAGCGTATACCTTGTGATCCAGAGAACCGATATATATGATCCCTTCCGAGATGGTTGGGGAGCCGGAGATAGGGCCTTCGGTCTGGAAACGCCAGCGGAGTTCGCCGGACTGGGCATCGAGGCAGTAGAGATGGCCATCTATGGAGCCGAAATAGACCGCTCCTTCGGCCAGTCGAGGTGAGGAGGTGACGGCTTCTTCAGTAGAATAGTACCATTTTGGCTTTCCTGTCTTGGCCTCCAAGGCGTAGAGCCTGTGGTCTATGGAGCCGATATACACAACCCCCTTTGCCACAGCGGGGGAGGAGATGATAGGCCCCTCGGTGCGATATCGCCAGATGACCCCTCCCTTTTCCAGGTCGAGGGCGTAGATATGGCTATCTCCGCATCCTACGAGGATGAGGTCCTCCTCTACGGCTGGAGAGGAGGTGATCTTGCCGCCCGCTTGGTACTTCCACTTCACCTCACCACTGGCCGCGTCGAGAGCATAGAGATACCCCTCCTCGTCTCCGAAGAAGAGGGTTCCGCCAGAAATAGCCGCGGAGGAGCGGATAGGGGCCTCTGCATCGAAGCGCCAGGCTATTCGCCCCGTGCGAGCCCTCAAAGCGTAGAAAATTTGGTCGTCGGAACCGAAAAAGAGGTGCTCATAGGCTAACCGGGGCGAGGAACGGATCCGCCCCTGGGTAGAAAGGCTCCACTTTATCCGCCCCGTTCGCATATGGAGGGCGTAAAACAAATTGTCCTCTGAGCCGAAGAAGACGAGATCGTCAGCCACCAAAGGCGAGGAGGCTATCCCCCCTTGAGTGGCGTATTCCCAGAGAGGTTCTCCCCTCTGGGCATTGAGGGCGTAAAGGTTTCGGTCGTAAGAGCCCACGGAGAGGATACCCCCCGCCACCGCCGGGGAGGAGCGCACCTCGTCGCCGCAGGCGAAAGACCAGAGGGGCGAAATCACACCCCGGGGTTCTCTTTGCACTACTAAGGGAGGGGTTCTTTCTTTTTGAGCAGCGAGCAACTCCTTTTGCATCTCTTCCGCTGAACGGTATCGATCCTCGCTCTTATATTCCAGGGCCTTCATGACCATAGCCTCCACCTCTGGGGAGATGGAGGGGTTGAGTTGACGCGGGGGACGCTCGTGGAAGGTGAAGGGAGGATCCTTTCGAGGGTCGCGTCCGGTGAGCAGGTGATAGATGATAGCCCCCAAGGCGTAGATATCGCTCGCTGGCTCGGCGACCCCTTGATACCGCTCCGGTGCGGTGTAGCCTGGCGTGCCCTTCATACGGTCTTGCTCTTCAGAGGTCTCGACGATATCAAGATCGATGAGCATTAGATGGCCATCCTCTTTCACCACTATCTTTCTAAGTTCCAGATGGCGGAAGACGAGAGGTGGCTGGCGTTTGTGCAAGCAGGAGAGGAGGTCGCAGATCTGAATCGCCCAAGTAAGGAGTTGGGCCTCAGGGAGGCCTGCGTCAGCCTCCTCTATGATAGTCTCCAGGTCTTTTCCTTCCCCACGCCCAAAGACCAGATAACTCCGCCGCCCCTCCTGGAAGTAATCGTAGATGGTGGGGATAGCCGGATGATTGAGGCTGGCGAGGGTGTTGACTTTCCGTTCGAAGGCGGCTGCCACTCGCCGACTGGTGGTCGCGTCGAATATGAGGTTAATCATCTCTTCGACGATACAAAGGCGAGTGGTGCCCTGGAAGCGGTTATCGCGAGCCAGGTAGCGCGCCCTCCCCCGTTCCCGTTCCAGGACCTCCAGAATCTCGTACCGCCCCCCTATGGTTTTGCCAAGGGGCAAAATCCCTGTTAGACCCTTTTCATCCATCTCTAAGGCTATTATACCGACGGTTCCCAGGGAAGGCAATAGGACTCTGGTGGGAAATCTCGTCTGGTGATATAATCTTTGTGGTGAACGAACTTGAGGCTAGTAGCGACATCGCTGTCCGCCACTTGCGGCGGAATTTCATCCTGGGGGTAGTAAACGGCGCCCTCTTCCAGTTTTCCAACACCCTAGTTAGCCCCTCTTTGGTGCTCCCTCTCTTCATGAGATATCTGACCGACTCCCATCTTCTCGTGGGCCTCATCCCTTCCATCCAGCAAGCGGGGTGGTTCCTCCCCCAGCTGGTGGCCTCGAGATATATTCAGCACCGGCCCCAGAAGAAGATATACTATTCGGCGACGGCCATCGTCCGCGCCGGTAGTTGGGGGCTCCTCACCATCGCCCTCTTCACCCTAGGAGGGAGTCGGCTTCTCCTACTCGCTATCTTCTTCTCCCTCCTGGTGGTCTGCAGTTTCTCGGGCGGTGTGGGGGGCATATCCTTCATGGACATCGTAGGGAAGGCGATCCCTGTGACCAGGAGGGGGGCTTTCTTTGGGGGTCGCAACTTCTTGGGTGGCATCCTAGCCTTCATGGGGGGGTTCATAGTCAAATACGCTCTTGACCAAAGCGGTTATCCCTTCCCCGCCAACTTCGGCCTCCTTTTCACCCTCTCCTTTCTGGCGCTATCGGTGGCCCTTTTCCTCTTCACCCAGGTTGTGGAGCCGGTGGGGCCGGTTCATGAAGGGGAGGTGGCTCTTCTCCAACAGTTTCGGCGCGCCTGGGGGATGGTGGAAAACGATGCTCTGTATCGGCGGTTCCTCTTCCTGCGCCTTTGTCTCATGGCTACCCAGATGGCTACACCTTTTTACATCCTCTACGCCCGAGACCGTTTGGGGATCCCGGAAGGGATGGTAGGGCTTTATCTCTCTGCCATGACCGTGGTGAGCGTGGGATCTAACTTGGTCTGGAGCCGCATTAGCGACCGGCGAAGCAATAAACTTCTCATTCAAATCGCTTCCATCCTGGGGTTGGGCATACCTCTCTCGGCGCTCTTCATTCCCCATCTGTCTGGCCTTTTCTCCCCAGAGAACTTAGGGTATCTCTTCGGCATAGTCTTTGTCCTCCTGGGGAGCCATACCGCGGGGGCGCAGATCGGGAATATCAACTTCCTGTTGGAGATCAGCCCTGCTGCCGAGAGGCCGATATATCTGGGGTTCGCTAACACCCTTTTTGGGATGGCCCTTCTAGCCTCTGCGGTGGGAGGGGTCATCGTGGAGGTGGCGGGGTTCGACGTTCTCTTTTCTCTCACGCTAGCCTTCTACGCTCTGGCCATCGGCTTGAGCCTCACCTTAAAGGACCCCCGGGAGGAGATAGTTGGATATTAAAGTGGTAGTGAAGGGGGGAGGGGACCTGGGCACGGGGGTAGTCCATCGGCTCCACCGAGCGGGGATGAGGATCATCATCACCGAACTCTCCGGGCCTCTAGTGATCCGTCGCGCTGTGGCTTTCGCCACCGCCATCTACTCGGGGGTTGTAGAGGTAGAGGGGGTGAGAGCCAGGAGGGTCGGCTCTTTGGAGGAGGCTTTGGCCGCTCATGAGAAGGGAGAGATCCCAGTCCTCATCGACCCCCAAGCCCAGGTGGTTGCTCAGTGGAAGCCAGATGTGGTGGTCGATGCCATCATGGCTAAGAGGAACACCGGGACTAAGATCACCGATGCGCCGTTAGTCATCGGCTTGGGACCAGGGTTCGAGGCGGGGTTGGATGTGCACGCGGTGGTGGAGACGGCCCGAGGCCATAACTTGGGGCGGGTGATCCTCTCCGGTAGTGCGGAGCCTCATACCGGTGTCCCCGGGGAGGTGGCTGGGTATACTTTCCAGCGGGTCTTGCTCGCCCCTTCTGCTGGGACTTTCCAGGCCGTTCGACGCATAGGAGATAGAGTGGAGGCAGGAGCCACAGTGGGGCATGTGGACTCCCAGCCGGTGAGGGCGGCCATCGGAGGGGTGTTGAGGGGCATAATCGCCGATGGGGTGAAGGTGGTGGAGGGGATGAAGTTGGGCGATGTTGACCCGCGGGGCCTGGTGGAGTATTGTTTCACCATCTCCGATAAGGCGCGGGCTATCGGTGGCGGGGTGCTGGAAGCCATCCTCTATCTGGGACGGGAAAAGGGTCTCCTGTAGCGGTCAGCACGAGCAATAGGCCAATAGATCGTGACCACTTATGAGAGGCTCCTCTCGGGCCTGCATCCTGAATTTGTAGTATCCGAGCCCGTCTCGGACATCCGAATACGCCGCAGGCAAGCCGAGACGCTACAGGAACTCGAAGAGGAATCGAGGCTTTAGCCGGTCAAGGAGGAGGTTGTCGCCTCGAAGGACGACTCTACGAAATGTATGGGAGGTAGAACAGATGCGAACTCTACTTAGTCTAGTCGCAGCCATAACTCTAGCCCTTACCTCAGCCTGCGCTGAGGTTGCGCCCCCGACTCCAACTGAAGCCCCAACAAAAGTTCCAACTCCCACCCCCACCGAAATCCCAGCCCCGACCCCAACTAAAGAAGTTACTCCCACTATTGCCATTATTGAGATTGACCCCCGGGAAATAGGGGGAGTAACTGGCGAGGAGATGTTGGTTGAGTTTGAGGGAGAAAGCCAAAGACTATTTAGATATACTCTTAGCAATGGTGAGAGTTTTTTCCGCCTTGGCTTTTATCCTGACCTGCCGGAGATTTCGGAATCACCAGATTT
>DMLA01000252.1 GCA_003453555.1 Chloroflexota bacterium
GTCATCACCAAGATTCTGGAGTAGATAACTCCTGAAAGAGGGTAACCAAGGTTCGTATGGCCAAGAATAGGATCAGGATCCGCTTGAAGGCGTACGATCATAGAGTTCTCGATCAGTCGGCCCAGCAGATAGTGGAGGCCGCGGAGCGGACGGGGGCCGTAGTAGTGGGGCCGGTACCCCTGCCCACCAAGATCGAGAAGTTCACGGTGATACGTTCGCCTTTCATCGACAAGGACTCTCGGGAACAGTTCGAGATCCGGACCCACAAACGGCTCATCGACGTCCTAGAGCCTGGATCTAAGACTATCGATACCCTGATGCGTCTCAACCTCCCGGCCGGCGTCGATATAGAGATAAAGTTATAGAATGGACGCTATTTTAGGCAAGAAGGTAGGGATGACCCAGATCTTCGACGAGAGGGGGGAGATGGTCCCCGTCACCCTCGTCGAGGTGGGGCCCTGCTACATCACTCAAGTGAAAACCGAAGAAAAGGATGGCTACACGGCGTTGCAAATGGGCTTCGGGGAGACGAAGCGGCTCAACAAGCCCCAGCGTGGCCATCTGAAAGAGTTGCCCCCCCTTCGCTACCTGCGGGAGGTGAGGGTTGAGGATGTGCAAGGTTGCCAGGTGGGCCAAAAGTTCGACGCCAGCCTCTTCTCCGTGGGCGATCTGGTGGATGTGACCGGTATCTCCAAGGGGAAGGGGTTCGCCGGAGTGATGAAGCGGCACGGCTTCCGAGGGGGGCCGGCCACTCATGGGCAGTCTGACCGGGCCAGGGCCCCCGGATCCATTGGCGCCACCACCACGCCTGGTCGGGTCTTCAAGGGGATGCGCATGGCCGGCCGGATGGGGAATGAACGGGTGACCGTCCAGAACCTAAAGGTGGTTCTGGTGGACCCGGAGCGGAACCTTTTGGGCGTACGGGGTTCCATCCCTGGCAACCGAGGCGGCTTGGTGATGGTTCGGAAGGCGGTCAAGAGCAACCAAAAATGAAAGTTCCGCTTTATACTCTCTCGGGGAAGAAGAAAAAGCAGGTCGAGTTGCCGGACCATATCTTCGCCGCGCCGGTGAACGAGGCGGTGATGCACCAGGCGCTAGTTAGGCAGTTGGCCAACGCCCGCTTGGGGACGCACAAGACCAAGACCCGCGGCGAGGTGAGGGGCGGCGGGGCCAAGCCCTGGCGACAGAAGGGGACCGGACGGGCTCGCCATGGGAGCATACGGGAGCCCCAGTGGCGGGGAGGAGGAACGGTCTTCGGCCCTCAGCCGCGAAGTTATCGCCAGAAGATGCCCAAAAAGATGAGACACCTGGCTCTGAAGGGGGGCCTCACGGTCAAGGCTCAGGAGGGGAAGATCTTGGTCTTGGATGGGCTGGAGATGGAAGAGCCCAAGACCAAGGAGATGTTAACTATCTTAGAGAACCTGAAGGTGGAGGATAGCGCCCTTATCCTCCTCCCGGAGCGGAATACCAACGTGGAGAGATCAGCGCGAAATATCCCGGAGGTCAAAACTTTGCGGGCTAACTATCTGAACTTGAGGGATCTTTTGAGCTATGATTGGCTGCTCATGCCCCTGGGGGCTCTTGAGGTGATCGAAGGGATCTTGGGGTGATGGATAAACACGAGGTTCTGCGCCGCCCCATAGTCACTGAGAAGACCACCATGCAGAGCGAGCAGGGGATGTATACCTTCGAGGTAGACCGTCGGGCGAACAAATTGCAGGTCAAAGAGGCGGTGGAGAAGGTTTTCGGTGTGGATGTGGTCTCGGTCAACATCATCAATGTGCCGGGAAAGCCGCGGAGATGGGGCCGGCATGTGAGCCGCACCCCTTCCTGGAAGAAGGCTATCGTGAAATTGGCTGAGGGGCAGCGGATCGAGCTCTTTGAGGGAGTCTAGCATGCCTATCAAGATCTATAAGCCCACCTCGCCCGGCCGGCGAGGGATGAGCGTCACCAGTTTTGAGGATGTCACACGCCAAGAACCCGAGCCCTCGCTCGTTGCTCCCTTGAAGAAGAAGGCGGGCCGAAGCCAGGGGAAGATCGCCGTCCGCCATAAGGGCGGCGGGCATAAGCGCCGCTATAGGATCATCGATTTCAAACGCGACAAGTTCGGGGTTCCGGCTCGCGTCGATTCCATCGAGTACGACCCCAACCGCTCCTCGCGGATCGCCCTTCTGGTCTATGCCGATGGCGAGAAGCGGTATGTCCTAGCCCCTCTGGGGCTCAAGGTGGGTGATGGGGTGGAATCGGGGCCGGAGGCCGATCTCAGAGTGGGGAACGCCTTGCCTATCGCTGATATCCCCGTGGGCACCACCATCCATAACATCGAACTTCAGAGGGGGAGAGGGGGACAGTTGGCCCGCTCGGCGGGCAGTTCGGCGCAACTCCTGGCCAAAGAGGGTAACTATGCCCATATACGCCTGCCCTCGGGGGAGGTGCGGTTGGTACATACCCAGTGTATGGCCACCATCGGCCAGGTAGGGAATACCGACTGGGGCAATGTGAGTTTAGGAAAAGCCGGTCGAGCCCGCTGGCTGGGGCGGCGGCCGGCCACCCGAGGCACGGCCATGAGCCCCCGGGATCACCCCCATGGCGGGGGAGAGGGAAAGGCCCCCATCGGGATGCCCTCGCCCAAGAGCCCCTGGGGCAAGCCCACCCTGGGCAAGAAAACCCGGCGGCGCAAGGCCACGGATAGGTGGATCGTGAAGCGGCGGGGGAAGAAGAGGGGTTAGAGTCGGCCTTCGTTGGCCGATAGTGATGGAGGATAGTTACATGGCTCGCTCGCTGAAGAAGGGACCGTATGTGGATCCCAAACTACTGAAAAGGATCGAAGTCCTGAACGCTTCGGGAGAGAAGCGGGTGATAAAGAGTTGGTCTCGAGCCTCTACCATCTTCCCTCAGATGGTGGGGCACACTATCGCCGTCCACGACGGGCGTCGTCATGTGCCTATCTACATCACTGAAAACATGGTAGGACATAAACTGGGGGAGTTCGCCCCCACCAGGACTTTCCGGGGCCATAGCGCTCGGGAGAGGGCCACTCGCATCAGAAAGAAGAAGTAGATGGGGATCGAGGCCAGGGCGGTGATAAAACATGTTCACATCTCTCCCCGGAAGGTGAGGCGGGTGGCGGATATGGTTCGTGGTCGGGGGGTGAATGAGGCCTTAACCTATCTCAAATTTCTGCCTCAAGGGGCGGCTAGGCCGGTGGCCAAGGCCATCAAGTCGGCGGCGGCGAACGCAGAGGATGTGCACGGCCTTTCCGCCGATGAATTGTACATCGCTCGGATCACGGCCGACGATGGCCCTCGCTTGAAGAGGTGGCGGGCAGGGCCTCGGGGACGGGCGAAGCCGATCTTAAAACGCTCCGCTCACATCACCGTAGTGGTCAGCGAGTGGGAGTAGGTGTAGGAAGGAGGGGTTTTGGGCCGCAAGGTACATCCGGAAGGGTTTAGGCTGGGGATCATCAAAGATTGGAAAGCCCGGTGGTACGCCGAGGGGCGAGAATACGCTGCTCTCCTGAAGGAGGATCTGGCTATACGGGATCTGATTCGGAAAGAGCTGTCGAGGGCTGGCATCTCCAAAATAGAGATCGAACGCTTCCCCAATCAGGTCTCGCTGACCATTCACTCGGCTAGGCCGGGTATCGTGATCGGCCGCAAAGGGACTACTGTCAACGCCCTTCGTCGTCAACTGGAGGAGTTGACGGGCAAAAGGATCCGCATCGAAGTCCAGGAGGTGGAGCATCCAGAGATCGATGCCCATCTCATCGCTGAGAGCCTGGCGGCTCAACTCTCAAAGAGGATCTCCCACAAGAGGGCTATGAAGCAGGCGGTGGGTAGGGCCATGCGGCTGGGGGTGGAAGGGATAAAGATAGCCTGTGGCGGTCGGCTATCGGGTGCAGAGATGGCCCGTCGCGAGTGGGTGATGGAGGGGCGGGTTCCTCTGCATACCATACGGGCCGACATCGATTACGCTCAAGATGAGGCGCTCACTACATTGGGGAGGATAGGGATCAAGGTTTGGGTCTATAAGGGTGAGGTGCTGCCTGAAGCCCCGCGTAAGGAGCCAGAGCCATGTTGATGCCCAAGCGGGTCAAGTATAGAAAAGCCCATCGGGGGAGGCGGAAGGGCAAGGCCTCTCGAGGGAACCAGATCAACTTTGGGGAGTACGGTTTACAGGCTTTGGAGTCCTCCTGGGTGACCAGCCGCCAGATCGAGGCGGCTCGAAGGGCTATCGTCCGTCACGTCAGACGCGGGGGAAAACTTTGGATCCGTGTCTTCCCTGACAAGCCGGTTACCAAGAAACCGGCGGAGACCAGGATGGGGAGTGGCAAAGGGAGCGTGGACCACTGGGTGGCCGTGGTGAAGCCGGGGAGGATCCTCTTTGAGATCGCTGGAGTGCGAGAGGAAGCGGCCAGAGAGGCGATGCGCCTCGCTTCCCATAAACTCCCCATAAAGACCCAGTTTATCGCTAAGAGGGATTCACTCTTTGGATCGAGGTGACCAAGTGAAGGCTAGCGGGATGCGCGCTCTCACCACTGAAGAGTTGGAGCAGGAGTTGGAACGGTTGCGGGAGGAGGCGTTCAACCTCCGCTTCCAGTTGGCGACCAAACAGTTAGGTGATCATAACCGCTTGACCGAGGTGAAGAGAGATATCGCTCGAGCCAAGACCATCTTGAGAGAGAGGGAACTCTTCGGCTCTGAGGAGGAAGCATGAGGGAGCGGAAGAGGAGTATGGTCGGTCGCGTAGTAAGCGATAAGATGGATAAGACGGTAGTCGTGGAGGTGGAGAGGCTACGTCGACACCCTCTATACAAGAAGACGATGAGGGTGAAGAAGCGGTTCAAGGCTCACGATGCCACAAACGCCTGCCGAGTAGGGTATATGGTGCGCATCAAGGAGAGCCGCCCTTTGAGCCGTGAGAAGCGGTGGGTGGTGGAGGAGATCTTAAAAGAGTGACCCGGCAGGGAACTCGCCTGTCTAGTTGATCGGTATCAGGAGAGGGAGTGGGGTGATCCAGCAGGAGAGCAGACTCAAGGTGGCCGATAACACCGGTGCCCGAGAGATCCTGTGCATCAGAGTCCTAGGTGGCTCCAGGCGACGGTATGGAGGCGTAGGGGATATCATCGTGGCCACGGTGAAACAGGCGATCCCCTCCGGCTCTGTTCGGAAGGGCGATGTGGTGAAGGCGGTTATCGTCCGCACGGCCAAGGAGTATGGACGCCCTGACGGTTCTCACATAAAGTTCGACGAGAACGCGGCCGTGTTGGTAGATGAATATAAGAACCCCCGAGGGACCCGCATCTTCGGGCCCGTAGCCCGGGAGTTGCGGGATAAGGGTTTCATGAAGATAGTCTCTCTCGCGCCGGAGGTCTTATAGATGAATCGTATCAAGAAGGGAGACACGGTAGAGGTCATCACCGGAGAGTTCCGAGGGGAGAGGGGCGCGGTGCGGATCGTACTCCCTAAGGAAGGGCGGGTGGTGGTCTCGGGCATCAATCTAGTGAAACGCCACCAAAGGCCTACCGGCCGGGTGCGCACCCAGGCGGGGATCATAGAGTTCGAAGCCCCCCTGCGTCTCTCCAACGTGGCCCTGGTCTGCCCTCGTTGCCACCAAAGGACCAAGGTAGCGTTCCAGATCGATGGGGAGGGGGGGAAGTCCCGGCTCTGTAAGAAGTGTGGGGAGCCTATCGATTGAAGATGGTAACGCCTAGGTTGAAGAAGAGGTATAGAGAGGAGATCGTCCCCGCCCTGATGAAGCGGTTCGGTTACCGGAATGTGATGGAGGTGCCCCGCCTGGAAAAGATCGTGGTCAACATCGGCTTGGGAGAGGGGAAGGACGATGCTAAGGCGCTGGACTCCGCTTCCCAGGATATCGCTACCATCACCGGGCAGAGGCCGGTCATAACCCGGGCCAAGAAGTCGATCGCCGGCTTCAAGTTGAGGGCTGGGCACCCCATCGGGCTGAAAGCCACGGTACGGGGTAACCGGATGTACGGTTTCTTGGACCGCCTTTGCAACGTGGCCCTTGCTCGCCAGAGGGACTTCCGAGGGGTCTCGCCCGATTCCTTCGACGGGCGAGGGAACTATACCTTGGGTCTGGAGGAACAGTTGGTCTGGCCGGAGATAGATTATGATTCCATAGATAAGGTGCGAGGGATGGAGATCACCATCGTCACCACGGCTAAGACCGATGAGGAGGGCAGGGAACTTCTAAGGCTCTTGGGGATGCCCTTCAAACGTCCATAGCGAGGGGAGAGATCTGTGGCTAAGAAGTCGATGATCGCCAGGGAGAGGAATAGAAAGTATAAGGTTCAAGTGAGGAACCGCTGTATGATCTGCGGGCGGCCTCGGGGTTATATGCGTCGTTTTAACCTCTGCCGCATCTGTTTCCGTCGTTTGGCCCTGGAGGGAAAAATCCCAGGGGTGGTTAAATCAAGTTGGTAAGATATAGGGAGCCATCATATGAGTACCGATCCTATCGCTGATATGTTGACCCGCATACGGAATGGTATCGCCGCTCGACATGAGTGGGTCTTGGTGCCTGCTTCCAAGATGAAGATCACCTTGGCAAAGATCCTCCAGGAGGAGGGGTACATCGAAAGGTTCGAGGTGACCAAGGATAAGCCCCAGCCCGTAATAAGGGTCTGGTTAAAATATACCGAGGATGATAAGCCGGCGCTCACGGGGCTGAAAAGGGTCTCTAAGCCAGGCTCCAGGATCTACGCCCCAGCGGACAAGATCCCTCGGGTGCTGAGTGGCATGGGGGTCGCTATCCTCTCCACCTCCCGGGGGGTGATGACCGACCAGGAGGCGCGACGGTTGGGGGTAGGTGGCGAGGTCTTATGTTATATCTGGTGAGGTAGTAGATGTCTAGGATAGGGCGTATGCCCGTCGAGGTGCCGGCCGGCGTCCAGGTGGAGATCGAAGATAGTCGGGTCACAGTTAGGGGGCCCAAGGGGGAACTTGCTCGCCTCTTCCACCCCGACATGACCATCTCCTTGGAGGAGGGGCAGATCATCGTTCGCCGGCCCACAGATAACCGCAAGCATCGCTCCCTTCACGGCCTCACCCGAGCCCTTCTAGCCAACATGGTTCAGGGGGTGAGCGAGGGTTTCCGCAAGGAACTGGAGATCGTAGGGGTCGGCTATCGGGCCGAGATACAGGGCGAAAAATTGGTCCTCAATGTGGGCTATTCGCATTCTGTGGCCATAGTTCCCCCAGAAGGGATAACTATCACTGTAGGTAGGGGGGCAAAGCGGATCGCTGTGGAGGGGGTGGACAAGGAGTTGGTGGGCCAGATAGCAGCCCAGATCAGGGCGGTCAGAAAGCCGGAGCCCTACAAGGGGAAGGGGATCCGGTACGTGGGTGAGCAGGTGCGGCGTAAGGCTGGGAAGGCGGGCAAGATCGGAGGCTTCTAATGGAAAGAAGCGAAGTCAAGAGGAAGGCTCGCCTTCGGCGGCACCAGCGGGTGCGAAAGAAGGTGAGGGGGAGAGACGGGCGTCCTCGGCTCAGCGTCTTCAGGAGTGCTCGCCACATCTACGCCCAGATCATCGACGATACCCGAGGGCATACCCTGGCCTCCGCCTCCACTCTGGATAAGGAACTCAAAAACAAACTTGAGGGGCTGAGGAAGAGGGAACAGGCCCGGTTGGTAGGGGAGACCTTGGCCCGCCGAGCCAAGTCCCGAGGTGTGACAAGAGTGGTCTTCGATCGAGGCGGCTACAGGTACCATGGAAGGGTACGCTCCTTGGCTGAGGGGGTACGGGAAGCCGGCCTAGAGTTCTAGAGGGGAGCCTAGTGGAAGAGGAACTTTTGGAAGAGAAGGTAGTTCAGATCACTCGCGTGGCGAAGGTGGTGAAGGGAGGACGCCGTTTCGGCTTTCGGGCCGTGGTGGTAGTGGGTGACCACCGAGGTCGGGTAGGGGCAGGCGTCGGCCGAGCCCGAGAGGTGCCCGAGGCGATCCGCAAAGGGATCGAGAAGGCTAAGAGATCTATGATCGAGGTGCCTCTGGTGGGGACGACCATCCCTCACCAGGTCCTGTCCAAATACGGGGCGGCCAAAGTCCTTCTCAAGCCCGCTTCCCCGGGGACGGGAGTGATCGCCGGGGGAGGGGTTCGGGCCGTAGTGGAGGTGGCGGGGATAAAGGATATCCTTTCCAAGTCGTTGGGGAGTGCTAATATCCTCAATGTGGTAAAAGCCACTCTCGAAGGGCTGCGGCAACTGAAGAGCGTGGAAGAAGAGGCCAAAAGAAGGGGCAAACCGAGGGAAGATGTGTTGCCTCACTGGGCGAGAGGTGGCTGATGGCTAAAAGGTTGCGCATAACCTGGGTGAAGAGCGCCATCGGCTACTCCCAGCGGCAGAAGGAGACCATCAGGACCTTGGGCCTGAGGAGGCTGGGAGATCGGGTGGAGAGGGAAGATTCTCCCAGCCTGAGAGGGATGGTGCAAAAGGTGAGTCATCTGGTGGAAGTCGAGGAGATAGAGGCTGAGCAGTGAAACTCCATGAGTTGCGTCCTCCGAAAAGGACGAAGAGGAAGAGAAAGAGGGTGGGCCGAGGGCACGCTGCGGGACAGGGCAAGAGCGCTGGCCGGGGAACTAAGGGGCAGAAAGCCCGCTCTGGTGGCGGCGTACGACCCTATTTCGAGGGGGGACAGTTGCCCTTGGTGCGGCGGTTGCCTCAGAAACGGGGCTTCCATAACCCTTTCCAGAAAGAATACGCTATCGTAAACGTGGAGAGGTTGAACGAGGGGTTTGAGGCGGGAACGCAAGTTAGCCCCCAAGTCTTGGTCGAGGCTGGGGTAATCAAATCGGCCGCTCTCCCGGTTAAGGTACTGGGTAGAGGGAAACTGGAGAAGCCCTTGACCGTTCGGGCTCACGCCTTCTCCCACACCGCTCGGTCGAAGATCGAGGCCGCGGGGGGTGAGATCGAGGTTTTGGAGTTCAAGTGGGTGCGTGGTAGGAGGTAGCGAGCCATGGAGACGATAAGGGCGGTGCTCAACGCCTTCAAATTGCCAGATCTTAGGCGGAAGATATTCTTCACCTTGGGGATCCTGGTGGTCTACCGCTTGGCGGCCCATATCCCTCTGCCTGGGGTGGATGCTGATGCCCTCCGCACCGTCTTTCGACAGAGCCAACTTTTGGGCCTCTTCGACATGCTCTCCGGGGGAGCGATGTCCACCTTCTCAGTGGTGGCTATGGGGGTCTACCCCTATATCACGGCCACTATCATCATGCAGTTGCTCACGCCTATGATCCCCCGACTTCAAGAGATGGCCCAAGAGGGCGAGGCGGGCAGGCAGAGGATCAACCAGTATACTCATATTCTAACCGTGCCCTTAGCCGCCTTATCAGGGGTGGGTCAGGCTACGTGGCTC
>DMLA01000019.1:0-4574 GCA_003453555.1 Chloroflexota bacterium
CTCGCTATGGCCATGGCCGCGGGGCTGACCTGTGCGATCGTGGATCCTCTCGATGTTGAGATTCGCAAGACAATAGCCGCTTGCGATCTCTTGATTGGGAAGAATGAGTACGCTATGCGGTTCCTTGAGTCGTCTCGGAGAGGTTGGTAGTTAGAATGGTGAGGACTTCAAGCAGTAGTGGTTTTGATATCAAACTAAGGCATCAGAGCCCCACGAGATGCTCGTGCTTTTCGCTGGCGTCCCCAATGGCACGATGCTCCCTCGATCTGAGCGTGGTTTATCTGCATAGCGGGCAATTCAGCGGCACCTCCGGTTTCACCCTGGCCGATCTCGAGACAGCTGTACCAGATCTGGCGCCACCTCTGGCGCCCGGTGATGTGTGGATTCGCGAGGCCAAGGCCTCGCCGATCGAGTTGTGCGAACGATGATTTATACCCTCACCCTCAATCCCGCCCTCGACCGCGAACTGACTGTGCCTGAGTTCGCCTTCGATGAGGTGTTGCGCGCCAACGAGGTCCGGGTTGACTGCGGCGGCAAGGGGTTCAACGTGTCGCGGGCGCTGGCCGCCCTGGGCGCGGAGAGCATAGCACTGGGCTTCGTCGGTGGCGCAACCGGCGAAAGGCTGACAGTCGGGCTGGCAGAACTGGGTATCCGCACGGATTTTGTGCAGGTCGCCGGCGAGACACGCACCAACGTCAGCATCGTCACCGAGGACCACACGCACTATATCAAAGTGAACGACCCTGGCCCGACGATCACCCCTGCCGAACAAACTGCACTGCTTGAGAAAATCCGCGCCCTCGCCCAACCAGGCGATTGGTGGGTGCTGGCCGGCAGCCTGCCGCCCGGCGTTCGGGCGACCTTTTATGGCAAGGTGATCCGGTTGGTGCAATCCGCGGGCGCGCACGCGATACTCGATACGAGTGGTGAGCCATTGCGCATCGGGTGCGCGGCGAGGCCTTTCTTGGTCAAACCCAACGCCGCTGAGGCTGGTGAACTAATGGGAACTTGTGTTACCTCGCTGGACGAGGCGCGCGAGGCCATGGGGAAGATCCACGCTCTCGGTGTACAAAATGTCGTCATCTCACTCGGTCAAGCCGGGGCGCTCTACTCCGATGGGCAGAGCATCTGGCAGGCCCAACCGCCCGCGGTTGATGTACGCAACCCTATTGGTGCGGGCGACGCGCTGGTGGCTGGGCTGGTGTGGGGGTTGAGTCAGGACTATTCTGGACCGGAAGTTTTGCGTTGGGGTATGGCTTGCGGTGCGGCGGCGGCCACTCTCGACGGCACGGCCATGGGGCCACGGTCTCTCGTTGAGAGTTTGGCCGGGCAGGTACGTCTAGTCCCAGCCTGAGAGGGAATGTTCAATTGAATTCCTATAGGCCTTTCGCGCATCCGCGGACCTATACAAGAGCCGCGAAGCCCGTGTTATCGACCATTTCTCTGAATCTCCCAAAGCAGTTTCTCTAACGGCAAGTCTGCCAAGGAAGCTAGTCGTAGGTCCGCCTGATCTAAAGAAAGATGCCGTGTCAGAGAATTTGGCACCGCCACGCAGAAGATCCCTGCCCGTTTTGCCGCCAGAATCCCATTGGGCGAATCCTCCAAGGCTATGGCCTCATCAGCCCGAACACCTAGCGCATCGAGGACAGCATAGTACAACTCAGGGTCAGGCTTCACGTGTCTGACATCGTCAGCGCATCTGACACAGTCAAACTGCTTTCTTAGCCCAAGCCGTGATAGATGTTTAGTAACCCCATCGCGCGATGAACTTGACGCCAATCCAAGTTTCAGGCCCAACCTCTTCGCATCAGTGACATAGTTTTCCACACCTGGCAATATGGGTTGCTTTTTTACCAGTTCGATTGCGCGCTGTTCACGCTTCGACCGGATGGCCTCACGGTCAACAGGTTGCCCGAGCCGTGCTTCCAAGAACTCCAGAGGGTCAAATGCATCCTCCGATGTACCAATGCATGCGGCCCAAGCAGATAAGGGCAGGCAACCACCGTACTCCTTAAAAATCTCCTGCCAGGATAGGAAGTCTGGCAGTTCTGTATCCAAGATAAGGCCGTCAAAATCGAAAATAAGTGCCCGTATCATTCTACTCTACACATAGCCTCTACAATGAAACAGCCCATAACCAAGCCAAGGCCTCCAGCGCAATCGCTGCCCGGGGGGCTCTCGCACGCACAACCTGACGCACGAAGATATGGCGTTGCAGTCACTGTCCAGAAACCCCTTTCCTGCCGTCTCCGGTGTTGCGCGCGGGTGGAAATCCCTCAAACTACGCCGTCTCTTCCGAGTTGTAGCAGTCTTGACCCAGTGTAGCGTGGACGGGATGTGATGGCAAGTCACCCCTTGACAGGCAAGTTGTATAGCCCCACCCATGATGAGGCTGGGGAAGTTTTGCGTAGGAGACCGTTGGTCTCCGAGGAGATCGTACTGACCCAGTAGCTTAGGAGAGGTGAATCACAGGCACAAGGCCTCTTTGCCGGGAAACGGCTTTTTCCTCAAGATACCCCCACCCCTTCGGCGACCTCTGATCCAGGGGCGTATCAGCGCTGAGTATGCCCTCTCCCTTGTCACCCGCGAGGGGCTGTTCTTACTAGCATGTCCTCGTAGCGGCCAAGTCAGCGGTTAGGGTGGGCACAGCCTCACACTACTTCTCCTACTCTGCCACCAGATATTGTACCCATAGATGCGAGGATGATAGTTGTGCTCGAAGAGATCTTTCAAAAGAACCCTGGTTCGAATCGGGTGCCCTATCAAGGCATATAGAGCCCGTTTCTAGGTTGAGGTCGCCGTAAAGGATGCACTTTGCCCTATTCCCTGTGATGGGCACCTCGTCCTCCTCCGGGTTGCCGATCTGCGCCAGGGGTATTTGCCGCGAGGAAAGCCCTCACCGCCTCCCGCGTTGGCAAGGCTGGGATCACACCTTTCCGAGTCGCTGTGAGCGCGCCCACAGCGTTGGCGAACTGCAGGATAGCCCGGAGGTCGGGCCCCGTCAACCCCTCTAGGTCATAGCCCCGTTCTAGCAGGCTTGCCAGCAGGCCGGCCACGAAGCCATCGCCACAGCCGGTGGCATCCACGGTGTCCACTCTGAAGGCTGTCACGAAGCCCTTCGCCCGCCCATCATTGAAGTACGAGCCCTCCGGACCCCTGGTGACGACGACTAGCCTGACGTCCCGCTCAAGGAGCCATTGGCTGCCGGCGTCGATGTCGGCGTGGCCGGTCATGAACTCCAGCTCCGTCTCGTTCACCTTGACTAGATCGGCATAAGTCAGCCCCTCCAAGATGCCCTGGCGAGCGTGATCGAGCCCCCGCCACAGGAAGGGCCGCCAGTTGGGGTCGTAAGAGATCAGGGCTCCGGCCTCCTTGGCCACCTCTAAGGCATAAAAGGTCGCCGTGCGCGACGGGTCCGCGATGAGGCTGATGGAGCCGTAATGGAAGATTCTGGCCTGGGTTACGTAGTCGGCGTCAATCTCGTCGGCGCGGAGGAGCATATCGGCGCCGGGATGGCGATAGAAGATGAACTCCGAGCGGTTGACATCTGGCTGAGCAACCCAGGCCAAGGTGGTCCGTGCCTCCGGTTCGAAGCGCATGAGCGAGATGTCTACGCCGACTCCGGCCAGCGTCTCGGCCAAGAGGTGGCCGAAGGGGTCTTCACCCACCTTGCCGATGAAACCGACAGAGACGCAAAGTTTGGCCAGAGCCGCGGCCACGTTGGCCGGTGCCCCACCAGGAGCCCGCCTGAAAATCTCCGCCTCCTTCAGACTCATCCCCACCGGCGCGAAGATGTCAATCAGCGCCTCACCCAAGCAGATCACATCCACCATGCCACTCCTCCTCGCAGAGGGCGAATGGAGTGTTCCCCTGCAATTTCGCACTGCTTTGCCCCATTTTAAGCCATTACTCCCAATGATACAAGCCGATTTCCACCCCCTACGGGACCCACTCGCTCGGTGTTACGCAGGCCAGTGCCGAATGGAGATGGGTGTAGTTGTACCTCTTCACCCAAGCCCTGATCAACGCCCGGGCCCTTGCAAACTTCTCCTACTCCTTAGCGTAGATCTCCTCCCCCTTCAAAGTTTTGTGCCAGACCTCTAGGATCCCTACAGAATTCGGATGATGGTATCCCGCATCTCCACATCTATGTAGTTATCCCCTACCAGACGCTTCCACGGTCCTCCCATGTCGCTCCGTGAAACCGCGGATGCTCGATTCCCCCCGATGTCCTAAGCCAGACAATTGCATCTCCCATATTTCAGTCTAAGGGCTCGCACAATGGCAGGTCTTCCTTGCACCGCATCAGAATTGGATGTGTTCGAAACCTCGAGCAAACTCTAGAGATAGTTCGTGCCAACATCCTGAGCCTATCCCTGCTCACATCTGCCTCCGGGACCGATATTATATAGCCCCCGCTAGATGTGAAGTTGGCAGGAAAGGTTAAAGTCGTCTTGGCCCGACTGATGGTCACTACTCGATCCTACCGACGAGGCTCTCCGCCCCGGTGCAATCTACTGAAGCCCAATAGCTCTGAGCGAGCAAATATTCGGACCACTCTCTTGTGCACTGTC
>DMLA01000019.1:4913-5085 GCA_003453555.1 Chloroflexota bacterium
GAATCTCCTCCATCTCGTGTCGGTCTTCGCCTCAACCCTTATGTGAATCGACTCCATACTAGATGGCCGTGAGGCTTCGTCCAAGGCTGTATTACCGGGCAGGCTGATCACGGAATAGGTGCCCGTAGGGGGAGGGATAGGGGTTTCCGGGGATAATAGGGGAAGGAGGCCC
>DMLA01000091.1 GCA_003453555.1 Chloroflexota bacterium
TGGTGATATCTTCGTAGATCCTTCCCATGCTAAGGCCTTACTTTCTCGCTCTGTTGTCTCCTGCCACCGACCCAGAACCCCTCTGGAGCGAGAAACTCTCTCCTTGGCTAATTCTGGGGTTAATCCTTCTACCTTGTCGCACTCGACCATCTTTATGCTAAGTCTGCTAAGGTGGTAGAATCGAGTATCTCGGCGATGCCGTCGTGCACCCTCTTCCAGACTACTCGGGTGGAGCAGGTTTCGCTCATCTCACAACACTCTAACTCCACCGACTCCGATAGACACTCCACAGGGGCGATGGTTACCTCTAGGGCCCGCATTATCTCGCCCATGGTAATGGCCTCAGGCTCCTGGGCCAGGGCATAGCCGCCCTTAGCCCCGCGCTTGCTCTTCACCAGGCCAGCCTTTCTCAAGAGAGCGATGATCTGTTCCAGATAGGCGAGGGGGAGGCCCTGGCGTCGTGCTACCTCGGAGAGGGAGGTATGACCCTGGCCGAAATCGCGCGCCAACTCGGCCATCACCCGAAGCCCATATTCCCCTTTAGTGGTGATGCGCATAAGCAATTCCTAGTAAAATAGTCGGAAATAATAATACCATATTTGGTCTTATTTGTCAAGAGCGATCTTGACAGAGCCCCGAAAGTGTAGTACAATTTAATTAGACCTTTCAGCGGTGTGAGGTCGTTATGCCTCACGCCTTTTTAAGATGTTTTAGAGGTGATGGGGTAGATGAAGACGGTCTATTTCAGGAGCGAATTGCTTTTTCCTCACGAATGCGTCTCTGACCTGATGGACATAAGGGACGGGAAGTGGCAGAAGTTAGTAGCCCGAGTGGCTTCCTTGCCGGATACCCATGAGGATAGTCTAGCCTTCTCCTTGATGATGATCAGGCTTTGTGGCTGCCTCAGGTGCAACCCAGGTAGTTATAAGGCCTCCTTGGGCTGCTCTGCTTGCGCTCGGCGGGTGATCGGTATGCTCAAGCAATCGGACGTGAAACTCATAGAGCGTTTCCGTCGGGCGAAGGAGGATGTCCGGCGCTACCTAGCGGGTGAGACGGTGGAGATGGTAGAGTAGCGGGTTCTTCAAAGGGTGTGAGCCGCCTATCATAGGATAGGCGGCTTTTTTCTTGACTTCTCGCTCGCTCGTCTCGGTGGTATAATAGCCTGGAGGAGGGGAGATGAGAAAGGTATTGATCGACGGCGATCACCTCACCATCGAAGATGTGGTGGCGGTGGCTGAGGGAAGAGCAGCGGTGAAACTGGCCTCCCAGGATAAGGTGCGCCGTTCCCGTCAGGCGGTGGAGAGGCTGTTGGAGAGCGGGAAAGTGGTATACGGCGTCACCACCGGGTTCGGCCGCTTCGCGGATAGGATCATCGAGTGGGAAGAGGCGGCCACTTTGCAGCGGAACATCGTCCTCAGCCATGCCGTGGGCGTAGGGCCCGTTTTGGATGAGGAAGTGGTGCGAGCCCTGATGCTCATTCGGGCTAATACGTTAGCCAAAGGGTATTCGGGGGTTCGCCTCGAGACGCTGGAAACCTTGCTAGAGATGGTAAATCGTGGCCTTATCCCCGTAGTTCCCTCTCAAGGCTCCGTGGGCGCCTCGGGAGACTTGGCCCCTCTGGCTCATATGAGCCTGGTGCTCATAGGCGAGGGGGAGGCTTATTATCGAGGGGAAAGGGTGGCCGGGGGCGAGGCGATGAGAAGGGCTGGGCTAGCCCCTTTTGAATTAGCGCCTAAAGAAGGGGTGGCTTTGACCAACGGCACAGCAGTGATGACCGCCATAGGAGCGTTGACCATCCATCGAGCCCAGAACCTCACACTTGTGGCCGATATCGCAGGTGCTTTAAGCCTGGAGGCTTTGGAGGGGACCCCCCAGCCTTTTGAAGACCAGATCCATCAAGTCCGTCCCCATCCCTATCAGATAGAATGCGCAGACTATATTCGTCGCCTTCTTGAAGGTAGCGAACTAGTGCGGGGGTATGACCCCTATAGAGTACAGGATGCTTATAGTTTGCGTTGTATCCCCCAAGTCCATGGGGCGGTGCGGGATGCGGTAGCCTACGCCCGTCGGGTGGTGGAGATCGAACTCAACTCCGCCAACGATAACCCCCTCCTCTTTTGGGAGGGTGAAGAGCCTTTAGCCCTCTCCGGGGGCAACTTCCACGGGGAGCCCGTGGCCTTGGCCATGGACTACCTGGCTACGGCTATAGCCGATTTGGGCAATATCTCTGAGCGGCGGCTGGCGCGGCTTCTGGACCCCGCTCTAAATGGGGAGCTTTTGCCCGCTTTTCTGATCGAGGAGGGAGGGGTTAATTCTGGCCTTATGCTTCTCCAATATACCGCTGCCGCCTTGGCCTCGGAGAACAAAGTGTTGGCTCACCCCGCCAGCGTGGATAACATCCCCACCTCGGCCAATACCGAGGATCATCAGAGCATGGGGACCATCGCCGCCCGCCAGGCGCGAGAAGTCACAGGCAATGTGGAGACCATTTTGGCTCTGGAGTTGATGGCTGCGGCCCAGGCTATAGATTTCCGTCGTCAAAAGAAAGCCCTCAAGTTGGGCCAAGGCACGGCTCCTGCTTATCAAGCCATTAGGGAGCGTGTGCCTTTCATCGAGAAAGACACGATTATGTATCCCTATATCGAGGCTGTACGACAATTGGTGGGCAGTGGCGAGTTGGTAAAGAGAGTTTCAGAAGTATTGAATAGGCTTTGATAGCCGCTATGAGCGGCGGCGCAGTACGGTGTCGGATTGCCAAATATACTTCACATCAGGCCCAAAACCACGGATTCAAGAAGGTAAAACAAGGGGCGGTTATCACGGGCGGAAGTTTTGAGGGAGGTGCAAGATGGCGGTGAAGGTAAGGAGGTTAGTCAGGGCTCCTAGGGGCACGACCTTGACCTGCAAGGGGTGGGGGCAAGAGGCCGCTATGCGGATGCTGATGAACAACCTGGACCCCGAGGTGGCGGAGAAGCCGGAGGAACTCATCGTCTACGGTGGCCGGGGGAAGGCGGCCCGCAACTGGGAATGTTATGAGGCTATGGTGGCCACCCTCAAGGAGTTGGAGAACGACGAGACCCTCTTGGTGCAATCCGGTAAGCCGGTGGGCGTTTTTACGACCCATCCAGATGCACCTCGGGTGCTTTTAGCCAACGCTAACCTGGTTCCCGCCTGGGCCACTCAGGAGTATTTCGATGCACTGGACGCCCAGGGGCTCATCATGTATGGCCAAATGACCGCCGGCTCGTGGATCTACATCGGCACGCAAGGAATCCTCCAAGGGACCTACGAGACTATGGGGGCCGCAGCCGAGAGAGCCTTTGGGGGCAGCCTCAAAGGGAAGTTCGTCCTCACGGCGGGGTTGGGAGGGATGGGAGGAGCCCAGCCCTTAGCCATCACCATGAACGAGGGGGTGGGGCTCATCGTGGAAGTGGACCCGGCCCGGGCCCAGCGCAGACTAGATACAGCCTATGTTGACCTGGTGGTCGAAGACCTCGATGAGGCTCTGGAGCTGGTACAAGAGGCCCTGGCCAAGGAGGAGCCTCGTTCCGTGGGGCTGGTAGCCAACGCGGCGGATATATACCCTGCGCTGGTGGAGCGGGGAGTGATACCCGATCTGGTGACCGACCAGACCCCGGCCCATGACCCTCTCAGTTACGTGCCCAGAGGCCTTTCCTTGGAGGAGGCCGATGAATTAAGGGAGAAAGACCCCGCCGAGTATACCAAGCGAGCCATCGAGTCGATGGGGGTTCATGTCGAGGCTATGTTGGAGTTCCAGAAGAAGGGCGCAGTGGTCTTCGACTATGGGAACAATATCCGGCAGCGGGCCTTAGAAGCGGGTGTGAAGGACGCCTTCGACTTCCCTGGTTTCGTCCAGGCCTATATCCGACCCCTCTTCTGCCAAGGGAAGGGCCCCTTCCGTTGGGTGGCCCTCTCCGGTGATCCTCAGGATATCTACCGCACTGATGAAGTGGTCACCAGAGAGTTCGCTTACGATGAGCATCTGGTGCGTTGGATAAAGATGGCCCAGAAGAGGGTGAAGTTTCAGGGGTTGCCGGCCCGCATCTGTTGGTTGGGATACGGTGAGCGGGCTAAGTTCGGCCTTCTCATTAACGAGATGGTCGGTCGGGGAGAGATATCGGCACCCATCGTCATCGGGCGGGACCATCTAGATGGAGGCTCCGTCGCTTCCCCCAACCGGGAGACGGAGGGGATGAGGGATGGCTCCGACGCCATCTCTGACTGGCCTCTCTTGAACGCCCTCTTGAACGCCGTCTGCGGAGCCACCTGGGTCTCCTTCCATCACGGCGGCGGGGTGGGGATCGGCTATTCGCAACATGCCGGACAGGTGATCGTCGCCGATGGGACACCGGAAGCGGCGGTGCGACTAGAGAGGGTCCTCACCGCCGACCCCTGGACAGCCATCATCCGCCACGTGGACGCCGGCTACCCAGAGGCGATAGAGACCGCCAAAAAGAACGGTCTCAAGATACCGATGATGAAATAGCCATAGAAGAGAGGTGCATCGGCCTGGTGGATAGAGGTAGCCATATCCAAGCGCAAGTGGTGGCTTAGGAGAAGTTAGATGCCTCCGGCCAGGCGGTCATGCCTGGCTTCCTAGATCGCCACACTCATCTGGTCTTCGCAGGCTCCCGAGCCGTTCTATCATAATAGCAGTTGACAAGTCCTCCCGATAGCCGTTATAATAACCAATAGCCTTGGTCATAGCACCAGGGGCGTTGGTGCTGTGACGAACAGAATTGGTGGATTTGGGAGAAGGCACTATGCTGGAACCCCTCTTGGAATCGGAAAAGAAAGAGAAGATCCTCTTGTACCTGTACACACATGGGGAATCCTATCCGAGCGAAATCGCCAAATCTTTCGGGTACCACTTGAACGCGGTGCAGTATCAACTCTTGAAGATGGAGAGTGGCGGCGTCCTCTACAGCAAACACAAGGGCAAGGTGCGCCTCTTCGGGTTCAATCCTCGGTATCCCTTCAAGAAAGAACTAGAAGCCCTGCTGGAGAAGACGTTGACGTTCATTGCTGAGGAGGAGAAGAGCAAATACTACAGGCCGAGGCTCCGGCCCAGAAGAACAGGCAAACCCCTGAAATAGCCAAGGGGAGGTGGCTCAAATGCTACACGTGGCAATCCAAAGGCCAGAGTGGACGATTGGTGATCTTTACAGCAAGGATGTTCTGTGTAGATGCTCAATCAGGGCTATTCCACCATTTGATCGTGTTGAGCCAGGGGATACCGTCTTCTTGAAATGGAGTGGCGGCCCAATTGTCGCAAGGGGCAGAGTTCGCGATAGCACCTCAATAGAGTATGATAGCGTTGAAGAAGTTAGAGAGTTATGCAAGACGTACCCGTTATATGAATTGGAGGAGTTCTGGAAAGCCATGCGAGGACGTCGCTATGCCACAGTCGTCGAACTGCAAGATGTTGAAAAACTTGAGCGGCCAATTATTCCGAAGACAAGGAGTGCGGGATCAGGTTGGATAGTCTTGGATACATCAGAGAAACAAGAATTGTGGCTCGGGCCGTCGCGCCAAGCATAGAACCCGGCGTGCAAGAATCCAATGAAAGTCGATTTACTCATCCATAGGGCCGCATGGCTGCTAACTATTGCCTCACCCCAAGGCCCCAAAGTCGGCCCGGCCATGGGCGATCTGGGCCTTATCGAAGATGGAGCCCTAGCCGTCAAAGATGGCCGAATCGCCCTGGTGGGAAAAAGCAGTGAGGTCCGACCCCAGGCCGAGGCGAGGGAGGAAGTTGACGCCTCTGGCCGGGTAGTTATGCCCGGCTTTGTTGATTCCCATACCCACCTGGTCTTCGCCGGCTCTAGGGTTGAAGAGTTCGAGATGCGCCTGAAGGGAGCCACCTACCTAGAGATCATGGCTGCGGGTGGGGGGATCATGAGCACCGTGCGGGCCACCCGCCAGGCCAACCTGGAGGAGTTACTGGCTCAGAGTCGGCGGCGGCTGGATAGGGTGTTGGTTTACGGCACCACCACCGCTGAGGTTAAGACCGGCTATGGACTTAACACGGCCCAGGAGTTAAAGATGCTTGAGGCGATTAAGAGCCTCGATGAGACCCACCCTGTCGACTTGGTAGCCACCTTTCTCGGCGCTCATGCTATCCCCGAGGAATACAAAGGGCGAAGCGAAGAATATATGGATATGGTGGTGAAGGAGATGCTTCCTCAGGCTGCCAAGGAGGGGGCGTGCTTCTGCGACATCTTCTGCGATGAGGGTGCTTTCACCCTCGCTCAGTCTCGACGGGTGCTGGAAGCAGCCAAAGCTTGGGGCCTGGGTTTGAAAATCCACGCCGATGAGTTCAAAACCTTGGGGGGAGCGGCCTTGGCGGCGGAACTGGGAGCGACATCCGCCGATCACCTGATTTGTACCCCCGAAGAGGAATTGAGGCTTCTGGCGGAGGCCGGGACCATCGCCGTGCTCCTTCCTGGCACCCCCTTTGGCTTAGGGGAGGAGCGTTACGCCCCTGCCAGGCGGATGATAGAGTTGAGTGTGCCCGTGGCTTTGGGCACAGATCTCAACCCTGGAACTTGTTGGTGCGAATCTATGCAGTTCGTCATCGCCCTGGCCGCGAGGAAGATGGGTATGACCTCTGCCGAAGCCATCGTGGCTTCCACCCTAAACGCGGCCTATGCCCTGGGAAAAGGAGCGGAGGCAGGGAGCCTGGAAGTGGGGAAGAAGGCCGACATCCTTATCTTAGACACCTCCGACTACCGGGATTTGGCCTATCGCTTCGGTGGGAACCTGGTAGCCAGGGTCTTCAAGGGAGGTCAACCTGTCTGGCCCAAGGAGGTTGATTGAGTTGCGAATCGACCTCCACGTGCACACCGCCTATTCCTACGATTGCCGGATGTCTTTGGAAAAGGTGATAAAGGCTGCCAGGAGAAACGAGCTGGACGGCCTCCTGTCATTGACCACAACGAGGTCGACGGGGCGAAGCGGTTGACTGAGGTGGCTCCCTTTCCCGTGATCGTGGGGGAAGAGGTGGTCACTAGGGAGGGGGCGGGCCTATTTCTGAGAGAGGGTACCCCCAGGTTTATCTTTTGGAGGAGACGGTGGCCCGGATCAAAGAGCAAGGAGGGGCTGGTCTACGCCACTCACCCTCTGGCTCGGGGTGTGCCCCAGAGCGTAGGACGCGAGGCCCTGGAGTCGATCATAGATAGGATAGAGATCATCGAAGGTTTCAACGCCCGCATCCGTCATGAATCCGATAACGAGAGCGCAAAAGAGACAGCCCGAAGGTATAGCATCGCCATGGCCGCAGGGAGCGATGCCCATTTCCCCTGGGAGGTCGGGCGAGCAGGCATCGAGATAGCCCCCTTCTCTAGCCCCCAAGAGTTCTTGCAGAACCTCCGTCAGGCCTAAATATTTGGCCAGCGAACTCCTTATATCTTCGCCGGCCTCACATACATCATCTAGTGTGCCCACAGGTTTCTAAAGCGGTCATGGCGAGCCTCCAGCAACCCCTCGATCTGAGCCACTAGTTCCTCCGCGCTCTCTTCGAAGTCCCCTATCTGCTCCTCGAAGGCCCTAGCCAGTTCCTCATCGGCGAGGGAGGTGGCGTTGGTTCGCACGTTGAGGGCTGAGCCGCGCACCGCGGCTTTCGCCATCTGCGCTGCCGTCCCCGTGTCGGGCAGGACGTTAGGGTTCCCCTTCTCGGCCACGGTGAGCAAGACCTCTAAGAGTTTCACCGCCCTATCGGCCACGGCTAAAGGGACGCTGGCCGCACCACGGAGGGCCATCTGAACAGCCATCGTCCGGCTCTCTTTTTCCTCCTCCGTATCCTTGGGCAGCCTGTAGGCCGCCAGGAGTGCCTCGAAGGCTTGGGCATCCTCTTCGACAAAGGCGAAGAGATCCTTCTGGAGCCCTCGTGCTTGCTCCAGGGCGGCCTTCATCTCTTTCTCAGCCTCGGCGTACTCCTCCTTCCCCACCGTCAATTGGCAAGCCATGCAGGCTAGGGCGGCGGCCAAAGCCCCAGAGAGGGCAGCCACGCTCCCTCCCCCCGGGGTGGGCGAAGGGCTTGCCACCTCCTCCAAGAAGGCCCTCATATCCGCTTTAGGCTCCGCTACCAGGGCCTCTTCTGGCACTCCCAGTTGTCTCTCCAGAACCTGCTCCTTGGAGAAATCTTCCAGTCGCAAATAGTATTCCGCGCTCTCTAGGAGGGCTCCCTCCGGCACCAGCCCCACGATCTCGCTCCCCACTACCGTTACCCCGTACCGGGCCGCCTCTCGTCTGATCATCTCGAAAACGCGATAGAGAGGTGTCTGGTGGTAGTTGGTCATGTTCATAGAGACCTGGGCCAGTCCCCGCTGGGCGACATAGAGCCCTAGGGCTTTCACATATCTTAGGCCTCCAGAGGAGTGGCGGATGGCTCTAGCGATCTTTTGGGCGATCTCCACATCGTCGGTATTCAAGTAGACGTTATAGGCGATGAGAGGATCGCGGGCTCCCACCACCGTGGCCCCGGCTTTGCCTAACTGTCGTGGGCCGTAGTCTGGCTCTCGATTGGGATCGGTCTCAATCGTCTCCTTGAGCCCCTCGTATTGGCCACGGCGGATATAGGCTAGATCTTCTCTCTCTGGCCTGGTGGCGGCTTTCTCATAGAGGTAGACCGGTATCGAGAGTTCGGTGCCTATCCGCTCCCCTAGCCGTCTAGCCATCTGGACGCACTCTTCCATAGTGACCCCCTGCAGGGGGACGAAGGGCACCACGTCCGTGGCGCCGATCCTAGGGTGCTCTCCCTGATGCTCTTCCATATCTATCAGTTCCGCCGCCTTTTTCACGCCGCGGAAGGCTGCCTCCTCCACCGGCTCTGGCTCGCCAGCGAAGGTCACCACCGCCCGGTTATGATCAGCGTCCATCTGGACATCCAAGAGTTGGGCTCCCCTAACTCCTGTGATCTCGGCCACTATCTGATCGATGATCTCTTTTCTTCTCCCTTCGCTGAAGTTGGGGACGCATTCCACGAGCCTTCGCATTCTTGCAACCTCCAGAATATATTTACGTTACCTAGCTTTCCTGTTGGAGATCGAATTTCACCGAGTAAGTGAAGAACTCCACGTTAGGAATCATTTCGACCGCATATTTCAATTTTTCGTCCGCTTCACCGGCGATTATTACCCCTTTGACCTCCTCTTTACCTCTAGCCAGATTATGCTTCACCCAGGCCATATAAGTGGCAAGTTGTCCGACAACACTGGCCCCAGGCCGCCCCTTCTTGAGTTCGATGACCACCCAATTC
>DMLA01000060.1 GCA_003453555.1 Chloroflexota bacterium
ATCCGGCGACCCGTGAACTTCAGGAAGACATCGTCCAGGGTGGGGCGGCGCAAACTGATGGAGAGGATCTCCACTGGGGACTCGCTCACCAAGCGGGGGATGAACTCCTCGCCCTTCTGCACCTCGAAGTGCAGGCCATTCTGCCCATCATTCACCTGGAAGCCAAAGCGCTGGCTGATCTCCTGCGCCGCCAACCGGTCATCCGTTGTCTTGACGGTGATGATGTCCCCTCCCACCAAACCTCTCAGGTTATCAGGGGTATCCAGAGCCACTATCTTGCCGTAGTCGATGATGGCGATGCGGTCGGCGTACTCGGCTTCGTCCATATAGTGGGTGGTCAAAAATACGGTTATCCCCTCCCGTTCCCTCAGTTGCAGGATGTACTCCCAGATGAGATGGCGCGTCTGGGGATCCAAACCCAACGTAGGCTCATCGAGGAAGAGGACTCGGGGGTAATGCATGAGGCCCCTGGCTATCTCCAGCCGCCGCTTCATACCCCCGGAGAAGGTCTTGATAGAATCCTTGCGCCGGTCATATAACTCCACCATCTTGAGGACTTCTTCCATCCGCTTAGCCCTCGCGCCGGCAGGGATGTCATAGAGGATGGCATGGAAGTTCAGGTTCTCCTGGGCGGTCAACTGATCATCCAGGCTGGGCTCCTGGAAGACGAGCCCTATCGAGCGGCGCACCTTCGCCTGGTCCCGGACCACGTGATAGCCGTTGAGCCAGGCCTCCCCAGAGGTGGGCTTAAGCAGCGTGCAGAGAACGTTGATGACAGTCGTCTTTCCCGCTCCGTTGGGGCCCAAGAAGCCGAATATCTCCCCCTCCTCCACGGTGAAGGAGATATCGTCCACCGCCGTCAAGTCGCCGAACTTTCTAGTCAGGTCTTTCACTTCGATGATAGCCATAACTCTCCTCAATAGAGACGGGGGCTCTGCCTCTCGTCCAGAGCCTATCTTCTGCAATCGGATATAGCCTACTCCTCCTCGGCTCCAGGGACCTCTTTCAACATAGATTCCAACTCGCTGACCCGCTCCATGGCATGGCGCACGAATTCAGTGACCATCTCTGCGGTCATGAGGGTCAGAGGACCCCCCTCGCCTCCACGCCCGAAGATGAGGAGTTTAGTGCCCGCTTCTAGCCCCTTCTCCCGCCGAGCCTCGGCGGGGATGACTATCTGCCCCCGCTCGCTCACCGTCGTCGAGCCGTAGTACTTGCCGAACCTAGGCGGATGCTTCCCCTCCATCATGATAGCCTCCTAAATGATGGGTAAGAATAGTACGATTTGTATGACATATCATATTATACGCGCTCCAGACTGAGTTGTCAAGCAACTGGAACGGATTCAGTACTCATCCTCATAGCTACGTTCAAAGAGATAAAGCTGCGATATCGTCTCACGGAGCTTGTTGAATACGTCGTACATGATCTTTAGCCCCACGTGGTGATCAGTCGCGAAAGCTAAAAAATAGAGGGGGCCCCTTGGTCCCTTGACCACTCGCAGTGGGGGCACATATTGATAGCCCAAACTTAGAAGGCCATTGCGATACATGTCTGCAAAAGCCCTCCGAGCCTCCCTAGCGGAAAGAACACCCTTGATCCTCGCCTCGTAGATACGCCGCCATTCCTCTGGGTCAGGCATTACTCGATCGATGATATGCGCGTGGACTAGCTTTGATGGATCGCGCGGCATCAGGCGAACCAACCCGTCATATGGAAAGAGCACCAGCACTTCTATCCTGTTCGGTCTTTTGTGCTGTGCAATCCTAACGATCGTGTCCCAATGCAATTCTGCTCCCTCCGGATCCAAGAATGCAAAACAGGGGGCTGTCTGAGGCACTTGGGCCAAGGCCTCTCCAATTCTGTCATTACAGTCACCAGCGATGATTGTCACCCTGGACAACATATCTAGCATATCTTGAGTTATAAGGTATCGCAGGGCCTTCACAGCCTCCGGATCGGAATCAAAGAAGAAGTATTTTGCGAATGGAGGTTTTACTTTCAGAGCAATGAGAGGAGACCCGTCTACTTCCTCCCCCGTATCCCGAACTCTGCACTTGCCTGGCCCAGCGAAGGCATCAATATAATAGGTGCCCCGAGCTCTTTTGGTTGCATACGCGAAGCCACCTCCGTACTCCTCTCCGCCAAGGTATTCAGCTAGGATTTCCAGCTTTTCCTTTGTCCACTCGCCAATCTCTCTTGCCATCATAGCATTCACCGCTCCCCTCCTTGGCGAACGCCTTGACTTTGAAGAACATTCGTGCCATCATCAACGAGAACCGTCTTCGGCACTTTGAGGATATTGTAGATTCTGCACGACTTCTTTGCAACAGGCGATTCTATATGGCGACAAAGCCCCTGACCTGGTGGGTGGATGAGAGAGTACGGAAGGGAGAGTGGAAAGAGGTCTCTCTGTCGCCGCGCATCACCGGCCTCGACCGTGAAGTCTCTATCTTTGAGGGGCAACGCAAAAGTTCCTTCATCAAGCATTTCTCTCTCAGCAAAAAAGAGCGGAAGGAAACTTGGTGCCCTCCTATCTGGTATGACCTAGCCATTGGCAGCGGCCCCTGCGGCCTCCTGTGTCGGAGTTGTTTCCTTATTCTGACTCACCGTATCAAGCGCGACCCTCGCCGCCATCTCATATATACCAACTACGAGGACATGAAACGCGAAGTCAGAAAGTGGCTGATGACCTGCTCTCCTCATACTACTTTGGGGCTGGGCATAGATTGCTCGGACAGCCTTCTCTACGACAGATACACGGGTATCACCCAATGGCTCATCCCCTTGTTTGGATACCCAGCACACAATCCCAACGATGCTGAACTCATCCTACTCACCAAGAGCGCAAACGTTGACCAACTCCAAGATTTGCCCCATAACCACAAGGTCATCGTCAGTTTCAGCCTCAACCCCCAGCCGATAGCCGATCTATGGGAAGGCATCGCCCCCTCTATCGACCGCCGACTGGAAGCAGGCTTGAAAGTCCAAGCCTGGGGCTACGATTATCGCTGGCGGCTTGACCCCATCCTAACGCCCCCTGAATGGCAGGCTATCTACCTCGATTTCTTCAAGGCGACGAGCAAAGCGAGCCATAGACCCTCACGTATCACCCTGGGTACCTATCGCGAGAAGAACACCCAACTTTCTCTTTGGGCCGAGAAATGGGGTATCCCTCCCATGGATTGGGAGCCGCCGGACCTGGTCAAGCAGGGCTCCCACCATCACCTTCCCCATGAGCGACGAAAAGAGATCTACGCGACGATTATACCTATGATCCAAAGCCATTTCCCAGAAACGAAAGTGGCGCTTTGCAAGGAGACGCACACCTTGCGCAGAGAACTGGGTATATGTAACGCTGCTTGCAACTGCCTAAATACGCTAGGCCCATAAAGTTTCTCTTTGATTCTTGAACCTCTAGTTTGACCGCTAAGAGGAGCTGAAGGGTTCCTTTTATTTTGCCAGCGAGGTAGAAAAGCGATATAATGACCAATAAGCATATCTGGGAGGCCAAAGTCTGTGCTAGATCTCAAATATATCCGCGAGCACCCTGACGAGGTGAAAGAGGCACTCATTAAGCGCAACGAGAGGGCGCCCATCGATGAAATCCTAGCCTTCGATGAGAGAAGGCGAACCCTTTTGGCTGATGTCCAGGGGTTAAAACACCAAAGGAACGTCACCTCTAAAAAGATAAGCCGCATGAAGGAGAAAGACCAGGTTCTCATCGAGGAGATGCGGCGCCTAGGTGATGAGATAAAGGCCCTGGATCAGGAGGTCAAAAGCATCGAGGAGGAACTGAACCGCCTCTTGCTCCAACTGCCCAATCTGCCTCATCCCTCGGTGCCGGTGGGCAGGGATGAGAGCGAGAATGTAGTAGTGCGTCAGGAGGGAGAGCCACGAGAGTTCGACTTCGAGCCCCTCCCCCACTGGGACCTGGGGCCCACCCTGGGGCTCATAGACTTCGAGCGGGGGGTGAAACTCTCCGGCACCCGCTTCTATATCCTCCAAGGCCTGGGAGCCAAACTCCAGCGGGCCCTTATCACCTGGATGCTGGATCTACACACCCAAGAGCACGGCTATAAAGAGATCTATCCCCCCTTCCTAGTGAAAGAGGAGAGCCTTTGGGGAGCGGCCCAGTTACCTAAGTTCTACGACAACCTCTATCACGACGTAGAGGATGACATCTGGCTGGTGCCTACCGCCGAGGTTCCACTCACCAACCTCCACCGCGACGAGATACTAGAGCCGGGCACCTTGCCCCTCTACTATGTAGCCTATACCCCTTGCTTCCGCCGAGAGAAGATGTCAGCGGGGCGTGACGTAAGGGGCATAAAACGGGTCCATCAGTTCGACAAAGTAGAGATGTACAAGTTTACGACTCCGGAAATGTCTGATTCTGAACTGGAAGCCATGGTAAGCGATGCAGAGGAGATCTGCCGTCAGTTAGGAATCTCTTACCGAGTGAAACAACTTTGTACGGGAGATTTAGGGTTCGCCGCGGCGCTGGCCTACGATCTGGATATGTGGGCCCCTGGTTGTGGGGAGTGGTTAGAGGTTAGCACCTTGAGCAACTGCCGCGATTTCCAGGCCCGGCGGGCCAACATCCGTTTCCGCCGGGAGCCAGGCTCCAAGCCGGAGTTCGTCCATACCAT
>DMLA01000052.1:0-2112 GCA_003453555.1 Chloroflexota bacterium
GAGGTATATAATGATTGCTTTGACTGCCCATTCTACCAAGAACGGTCATCAGATTGTCCCCTAACTAAGCGGATCAAAACATGGGGCAAGGTAGATAATCGACTCCGGCATGCGAAGCGGGAGAGGAGGTGCTCATGAGGGTCCTAATTACGGGCGGGGCTGGCTTCTTGGGCTCGCATCTGTGCGACCGTTTCTTGGAGCAGGGGCACCAGGTGATAGCCATGGACAACCTTATAACTGGGAGCACAGCCAACATCGAGCATCTGGCGGGGGATGACAACTTCCGTTTCATCGAGCAAGACGTGACCGAATATCTCTACGTCGAGGGGCCTTTGGATGCGGTCTTGCATTTCGCCTCCCCAGCCAGCCCTAACGACTATATGGAGTACCCGATCCAGACTTTGAAGGTGGGGGCCTTGGGGACCCATAAGAGTTTGGGGCTGGCGCGGGCTAGGGGGGCTCGGTATCTTCTGGCCTCCACCTCGGAGGTGTACGGCGACCCTCTGGAGCACCCCCAGAGGGAGGAGTACTGGGGGAACGTGAACCCCATCGGCCCCCGGGGGGTCTACGACGAGGCCAAGCGGTTCGCTGAGGCCCTAACTATGGCCTATCATCGGTACCATGGGTTGGATACCCGCATCGCTCGCATCTTCAACACCTATGGTCCTCGCATGCGCCTAGATGATGGCCGGGTGGTACCCAATTTCCTGGGCCAAGCCCTGCGAGGGGAGCCCCTTACCATCTATGGCGATGGCACTCAGACCCGTTCCTTCTGCTATGTCTCGGATATGATAGAGGGGATCGAGAAGTTGCTTCTCTCCCAGGAGGTAGAGCCGGTGAACCTGGGCAACCCTCAGGAGGTGTCGATCTTGGAGTTGGCTCATTTGGTCAACGAGATGACGGGCAACAAAGCGGGGATGGTCTATCAACCCTTGCCCCCTGACGACCCTCACGTACGCCGGCCAGATATAACGAGGGCCAGAAGGACCTTGGACTGGGAGCCGAAGATGGGGCTGGAAGAAGGACTCAAACTTACCATCTCCTGGTTTAGGGAAGAGATGAGGAGATAACGGTCGCTAGTGCGGGACGGAGAAGGGGAGGTGGATCCAGAGCGGTTAGCAGAGGGGCACGCCGATAGCCATTTTCGGCCAGTGTAGCGAGGACGGGCGCACCTTAACGGCCGAGGTGGTTCTAATCTTGTCACCTCAGCCGTAAAATCGAGTTTTCTAGTAAGGAGGTCGATAGGTAAAATGTCCGAGATCACGGTGAGAGGGGTCTACTTCGATAGGGAGGGGAAAGAGAACACGGAAAGGACGTTGGAGATCGCCAAGGCGCGAGCCGATGAGTTGGGGATCAAAACCATCTTGGTGGCTACTACCACCGGGGAGACCGGGGCTCGGGCGGCAGAGTTTTTCCAGGGGTACAACCTGGTGGTTGTCACCCATTCCACGGGGTTGCGCCAGCCCAACGAGCAGGAACTCAAGGAGGAAGACCGGGCGGCCATCGAAAGAGCGGGGGCCAAGATATTAACTTGCCAGCACGCTTTCGGTGGGGTGGGTAGGGCGGTGCGCGAGAAGTTAGGCACCCATGGGTTGGGGGAGATCATCGCCTATACTCTGCGCATCTTCGGCCAGGGGATGAAGGTGGCCTGCGAGATAGCCCTCATGGCCGCCGATGCCGGCTTGGTGCGCACCGACGAGGAGGTGATCGCCATCGCGGGCACGGGGCGGGGTGCAGATACCGCTGTAGTTCTGGTGCCTACTAACGCCCAGACCTTCTTCGACCTGCGAATCCTGGAGATACTCTGCAAGCCGAGGCTGGGTCTCTAGAACGGCCTTTCAAACATCTGTAGCCCATTCACGCGGGGAGACTATTTTTAGCCTCCTGGTCTGCCTTGACAAGCCTCTACCTTTAGGATAGAATAGGTTTGTGGCTGGCCCCTGTAGCTCAGTTTGGAGAGAGCAACTGCCTTCTAAGCAGTGGGTCGGGGGTTCGAATCCCTCCAGGGGTACCAAGGCTGAACAGCGTTTCCATGGTGAGTGTAGCCTAGCGGTTAAGGCACCTGGTTGTGGCCCAGGAGACCGTGGGTTCGAATCCCACCACTCACCCCTT
>DMLA01000052.1:2466-3532 GCA_003453555.1 Chloroflexota bacterium
GCGCCCGTAGCTCAATTGGACAGAGCGTCTGACTTCGAATCAGCAGGTTGCAGGTTCGAGTCCTGCCGGGCGTACCGCAAAGCACCCCCTCTAAAGGGGGTGCTCTCGTTGACCTCAAAAGTGGCTAGAGCGCCGGCCCAGCCAGCATCTTTATCTGCTTCTCCTTCTCCCGCCAGGTGACCTTGGAGAGCCCCAGTTTCTCTCGCAGTCTGTCTGAGGGCGTCCCAGCCCGATAATCCCGCACAGCAGAGGTCATCCGCAACCTCTCGAAAGAGAGACCCTCTTTGATCTCCGCCTCTTCCGCTACATCGGCTAGTACATACTCCAGATTGCGGGCCGTGCACTCGAAGAGATGCTCTTTAGGAGCGTACTCTTCTAGGTAGAGCGAGAGGGTCTCTGCGAAGTCGGGGGGCAGCCGCAATTTTCTCTCCTTCCGACGTTTTCGAGGGTCATCGTACCGGACATAGAGGACGGAAGCGGCGGGGTCAGAGGTGTCGATATGACTCAGTTTTATGTTCATGCACTCTTCTTTCTTGAGTCCTGTATGGAGGAGCAGAGTAACCAAGAGATGGGGGCGGGCGTCGGCCTTATCGCCCTCCATGCGGCCTTTGGTCACTTCAAGCAACCTCTCCACCTGGGCGTCGTAGAGGACCTGGGGCAGGGGGGAGGAGGCGGGCTCATGGATGAGGGCCGCCGCTGGGTCCGAGGGGATGACCCCCTCTTCGGCCAGCCATTTGAAGAAGACCTTGAGGGTGGTGACCCGGCGGGCGTAGGATTTGGGGGTACAGGGGACACCACGATGGTATCTCAGGTAGGTGAGGAAATCCCTAAGGGTTTGAGTGGCTATCTCTTGCACCGGCTTGGTCAGGCCGGTGTACCTACTGAGCAGGCGAAGGTCGCCTAAAAAGGCCTTTATCGTGTTCTGGGTGAAGCCTTGGCGTACCATGTAGTCGTGGAAGCCGCCTATGGCGGAAGCCAGCGATGATTCTGGGGTGAGGGCGCGGGTTTTCAGGGGAGGGAGGATGTATTCTTCACCTTCGCCCTCGGTAGGGAAGAGAGGCAACTG
>DMLA01000052.1:3938-4854 GCA_003453555.1 Chloroflexota bacterium
GCCCTCTCACAAAGAGGCTGAAGGAGGGAGATCATCTTGGCTAGTCTAGTAGAAACGCTTTCTAGGAACGTCTCATCAAAGGGGAGGAGGGGGATGCTCTCAAAGATTCGAGTCCAACCTCTATCCCAGCGTTCCAGTTCTATGCCCTTGCCCAGTTGGGCTTTTATTTCGATGATGTATCGGTCGAAGAAGAGGAACATCCTCTCGTTGAAGGCTCTATCTCTGCTCTCGAAATGGAGGCCCATCTCCAGGCGGCCTAGTCTCTTGAGGGACCAGACTTCAAAGTGAACATCCGGGTCGCCGTAGTAGAGTTGGACGAGGTAACTCCGAGCCCGCCACTGGCAATCTTGCAAACTAGGAGGTAGTTTGGAGCGAACCGCCACTGGGATGCGCTGCATGAACTCGCTACTGCCCATCCGTGGGGTAGATGCTAAGTCCATTTCGTCCCTATTGTAGGGGTGCCTACGGCTAAGGTCAAGGGCCTCCCCCAAGGTGAAACGGTTGACAGGGGAGGGGATTCTACGTATAATTGATATTGGGTGTGGCCCGCTAGCTCAATTTGGCAGAGCAGCTGACTCTTAATCAGTAGGTTCCAGGTTCGAGTCCTGGGCGGGTCATATTGGGGGAGTGTCGGAATTGGCAGACGAGCGTGATTTAGGATCACGTGGAGAAATCCGTGGGGGTTCGAGTCCCCCCTTCCCCACCAGGTAGAGGTCTCCCAGGAGAGGGAGGCCTTGTTGTTGTCAAAGCCCTGTGAAGTGCCAAGGTAGGGATGGGGGATGCAGAAAGAGATCATACTCATCCCGTTGAGCGTGATGTTGGTAGCCTGTGGAAGCGCAACGCCTACTCCTGACATACCTGCTATTCAAACCCAGGCTGCCCAGGACGTGATTACCACTATAACTGCCCAAGCCCC
>DMLA01000052.1:5193-5465 GCA_003453555.1 Chloroflexota bacterium
CCAACTCTGCCACCTACGGCTACGACCATTCCAACGCCCACGGTGACCGAAACTCCTGCTCCGACTGAGACGCCCACGCCAACCCCGATCCCGCCCAGTCCCACCGCAACCAATACTCCGCTGTCCACACCGACTTCCACTAGTACGCCACTGCCGACTCCAACTAACACACCCACGCCGCGAACTGGTTGGAATTGCAGCGGCGATCTATACAATTGCAGTTACTTCACCTCCTGCGATGAGGTGATGTCTTACTTTCTCGCCTGCCCAGG
>DMLA01000202.1:0-14077 GCA_003453555.1 Chloroflexota bacterium
AAGCATATCTGTACCGATAAGATGGGCCATGTGAGAACGGTCCCTAAGGAGGTTAGGGATATGCTCCAGGCCGAGTCTTGACCCAAAACTCTTCCTGAGGTCTTCTATGCCTGAGCTTCCCGAGTTGGAGGTGATGAAAGATATTTTGCAAGATAACCTCCCTGGCCGAAGGATAGAGGGGGTGGAGATACCGCGGCCTATCGTGGTTCGCAACCTTACAGAGTTACACTCCTCCCATCTGGTGGGAAAAGCCTTCACCCGGGTGCAGCGGCGTGGCAAGTTCCTCATCCTCTCTCTGGACTCCTCCGACCATCTGGTCATCAACCTCATGTTGAGCGGGCAACTCTACTTTTGCCCTTCTCCCCAGCGACGTCTGGCCAAGACCTTTATTATATTGCGGTTAGAAGGGGATATGGATCTGCGGTATGTGGACGCCAGGCAGATGGGGAAAGTGTATCTGACGCGGGATCTCTCCCTGGTGCCCGGCTTCGCTAGGCAGGGGCCTGAAGCCCTGGAGGTGACCTTTGAGAGTTTCAAAGAGCGGCTGAAACGGCATCGGGGGGAGATA
The DNA here is from genome assembly GCA_003453555.1 of Chloroflexota bacterium. Lineage (GTDB taxonomy): Bacteria > Chloroflexota > Anaerolineae > UBA7937 > UBA7937 > UBA7937. Next base: position 569 of record DMLA01000202.1, read on the forward strand.
AAGGGGGTTGTGATCAATCAGGTCTTCGTAGCCGGCATAGGCAACGCCTACGCGGACGAGATCCTCTTTCGGGCGGGGGTATACCCTTTCAAAAGAGAACCATGCCTCACTGGAAAGGAGATAAGGAGACTTTATGAGGCTATGCGTGCGGTGCTCGAGGAGAGCATTGCTATCATCCGGGAGCGGATGGGCGATCAGATCCACCTCAAGTTCCGCGATTTTCTCGCCGTGCACGGAAAGGGGGGTTCTCCCTGTCCTCGTTGTGGCACCCCCATCTCCGAGGTGAGGGCTCGGGGTCGGCTCACTAACTTCTGCCGAAGTTGCCAGCCGGGGATCATGATCGGCCGCTCCTGTAGCCTGAGAGGGTAGGATGAGACGAGAAGAGTTCGAAAGGCTGGTGGCCGAGGCCCTGGAAGGACTCCCAGAGGAGTTCCAAAAAAGGTTGGACAACGTTGATCTGGTGGTGGTTGCCTATCCGACGAGGGGTCAGATGGAAAGAGCGGGGGTAGGCCCCCACCAGACCCTCTTTGGCCTCTACGAGGGGGTACCCCTCACCAAGCGGGATAGGGGGTATCATCTCGTTTTGCCGGACAAGATAACCGTCTTCCAGCGGCCTGTGGAGGCTGTCTGCCGCACGAATGAAGAGATCCGTAACCTCGTGAGGCAAACAGTGATACACGAGATAGCCCACCATTTTGGCATAGGGGATGAGAGGTTGAGAGAGTTAGAGAAGGATGGGTGAGGGAAAGAGGGTTGTAGAAACGGAGGTGCGCGTCCGGTACGCGGAGACCGACGCCCAAGGGGTGGTCTACTACGCCAACTATTTCGTCTGGTTCGAGGTGGCGCGCATGAGTTACTTGCGAGCCATCGGCTATGACTACGCCACCCTGGAGCGGGATGGCTTGGGGTTTGTCATCGCTGAGGCTAGTTGCCGATACCAGGCTCCCGCTCATTTCGATGAAGAACTGGTGGTGAGGACATCTGTAGGCGAGATTCGCAATCGGAGTTTCGCCTTCGAATACGAGGTGTACAATAAGGGGAGTGGCCAACTGTTGGCCACTGGCTCCACAGTACAGGTTTTCATAGATGAGGGGGGGAAGCCCAGGGAGATCCCACCTAAATTGCGGGCCATATTGGAGGGGCCGGCTCTTTAGAACTCCGTTACTCCGGTGAAAGTGAAATCCCTTACCTTGAGAGCAGGTACGCAGCCACACCCCAGGTGGCTGCTGAGAAGGGGTTTCCGCTCCTTCCCTATCATCTCCACGGAGGATAGAGCCTCCAGGATGCTCTGGGTGAAGCGGAGGTTTTTGATGGGGCGGGTGATCTCCCCTTTCTCGATGAGGAAAGTTCCGTCCCTGGTCATCCCGGTGATGATGGTTTTAAAGCGGTGGACGGGGTTCATGTAGTGGAAGCGGGTGACCCAGATGCCTCGCTCTGTAGAGGCGAGCATCTCTTCCTTGGTGGCCTGGCCGGCGGCCATAAAACGGTTCGCGGCTAAGGGGCCATAGGGGTTAGGAGCGGGAAGGGTGGCGTGGCCTGTCGATTCCTTCCCCTTTTCGCGCCCCGCGGTATAGGTGTCATAGACCACGGAGGTGGCTAAACCCTCCCTTATGAAATCCACCTTTCTCTTGGGGACACCCTCATAATCGAAGGGCATGGGCAGCCCTTGGGGATCGAGCCCGTCATCCCAGAGGGAGATATTTCTTCCCACGATCTTCTCTCCAAACCGATCGGTCATGAAACTCCGCCTCTCTTGGACGGCTAGCGCCCCGCAGCCCAAGTAGGTGAGGTAGAAGAGTATCTCCTCCACGGCGTGCTCCTCCAGGATCACCGTGTAGTCTCCAGGGTCGATCTCTACGGGGTCTCGGCTGCGAAGGGCTTTCTCTATCGCCTCTTGGCCCAGGGCTTGAGCATCTATCTGGGTCACATCGACAGAGGTAGCATGGGCGTAGCCAGAGCCGGAATCGGCCATGATCACGATCTCTAGATCGGCGAGAGTGGTAGGGTAGTAGGCGAAGACCCCTAGGGAGTTGGCCACGGCTATCTCCTGGGCGGCGGTGGTGAGGGCTCCCGAGGCGTTCAACCCCTTTTCTGTAGCCCGACGGCAGATGATGCTCGCCGCCTGCGCTCGCTCCTTAGGGGTGCAACCAGCCGTGGCTTCTACAAAGCCTTCCACTTTGGGTATGGGCTGGGGGGAGGGCAGGTAGAGGAAGTCAGGGTTCTCCCTTTGGAGCCTGGCCGCCCCGATGGCAGACTCCACCGCTTGAGCCAGCGCTTCGTCGCTCAGGTCGTTAGTGGTGGCCACGCCTATCTTCCTGCCCACCACCGCCCGCACTCGAATCTGAGCGTTCTTTTCAGCCACGTTTTGATGGATGTAAGAGTTGGCGAAGCGGGTCAACTGATTCTCCTCCCCTAATATCACCACCTCCGTCTGGTCAGCGGTGGAGAGAGCCAGCACCCGTTCCGCGATCTCCTTTATCTTCGCTTCGCCAAGCATCACTTCTCCTTTCGCAAGAGGCTCCGAATCCCTGCTGTCACGGGAGGAGTTATCGTCTGCTCGACAAGGAACTCGTCGAGCAACTCGAGATCCACTCGGTCCTTCAACAAGGAGGTTATCTGGTTGACGCGATCCTCTCTCTTGGGCATGAGGTAGTAGGTCACTAGTTGGATCTCTAGGGGGATGGAGGGCACCTTCCACCCCTGGAAAGGGAGGGAAGATTCCCGCCGCCAGAGCAAGGAATCCGCCCCTAGTTGCACATTCCCCTGGGGAGTCTCTATCACTAACTCGCCGATGAGGTCGATCTCCACCCCCTCGATGCGGCAATGGCCGCGATAACTGGTGAAGGGCTCACTGGCTCGCCGGTGGGGCAGGCTCTCCACGAACTCCCCCAGGGTTTCAGCCATGAGGCGGGCTGCATCACCGCTGGGGAGGAAGAGATCGACGTCGCGTGGCGAGATCTCCAGCCCTTGCTGGGCCAACGCCACGCTCCCCCCCGAGTCTCCATTCGATGGAGGAGCCCTGTAGCCTCTCCAGGAGGGTTGAGAGGGCTCGTCGGACCCTGGCGGAGAGCATCTCTATCTCATCACCCCCACGCGAACGTTCCTGAAGCGAGCGGGAGCGGCTCCATGTCCCACATGGGCCGACTGGCTGGGCTGCCCCTTGCCGCAGTTGGGGGTGCCCCATATCTGCCAGTGATCCCGGTTGCAGATGGCGTCGCAGGAACCCCAAAACTCCGGTGTGATGCCGGTATAAGTGGCGTTCTTCAGAAGAGCGCCCAATTTGCCCTTCTTTATCTCGTAGGCGATCTCTGTCCCGAACTGGAAGTTGAGCCGCTTATCGTCGATGCTCCACGACTTATTGGTATCCATGAAGATCCCCTCTTCGGTGTTGGCGATGAGATCTTCGAGGGTCCACTCTCCGGGCTCTAGATTGATGTTGGTCATGCGGATGAGGGGGATGCGGTTCCAGCCATCGGCCCGCATAGCGCCGTTGCTCCTCTGGCCGATCTTAGATGCCGTCTCCCGGGATGTGAGGTAACCCATGAATACGCCTTCCTTCACGATGGGCGTACACTGAGCCGGTACCCCTTCATCGTCGTAGCCGAAAGTTCCTAGCCCTCCAGGGAGGGTGGCGTCAGCGGTGATGTTTACTATCTCAGAGCCGTACCGGAAATGGCCTAACTTCTCTAGGGTGAGGAAACTGGTTCCCGCGTAACTCGCCTCGGTGCCCATCACCCTATCCAATTCGATGGGGTGGCCGCAGGACTCATGGATCTGGAGGGCCAGTTGGGTTCCCCCCAGGATGAGAGTGGTTATCCCGCTGGGGCATTGTTTGGCGGTGAGTAGGGCTATCGCCTCCTCGGCCGTCCTTTGAGCGTTCTCCACCAGGCCCATGCTCTCGATGAATTCGTAGCCCGCCGTTGCCTGGTGACGGCCGAAGGAGTTGGGATAGGAGCGGGTTTGTACCTCGTCCTCGCTAGTGGCCATCGCTTCCAGGCCGGCGCCGCTCTCTATGATCTCTTGCTCTATGTAACTCCCCTCCGTGCTGGCGAAGATCTGCGCCTCTTTGATGAAGGTCATACCGCTCTCGGCCACGGCGATCCCTTTCACTTTTCTCATCTCCCCATCGGCGGCCAAGAGCAGCGCTATCCTTTCTTCTAAGGGGACGGAAAAGGGATCGATCTTGGCCGGGGTGCGATATGTCCCTTTATGGGCCTCCGGAGGGCCCAACTCCACACCCTCTCGCTTCACCAAGGCGCTGGCTTTCGCTATCTCCACCGCTTGGGCGGTGACCCTCTCTACCTCCTCGAGGTTGAGGCGGGAACTAGAGGCGAACCCCCAGGCGCCATCGACCAGGACCCGTATGCCAAAGCCTTGGTCCCTGTTCAAAGAGAGGCCCTCAACTACGCCGTTTTTGACATCTATCCTCTCCGTTACCAGGTGGATGATCCGTATATCGCCGTAAGCCGCTCCCTTCAATTGGGCTAGGTCTAGGGCCCGCTCGGCTAACTCTTTCAAGGTTCCCTCCTGGATAGGCTATTTGACACCGAGTGATACGAGACGTATACTAATAGCAGAAATGTGGGAGGCTTCGATGCCCCTTTACGAATATCTTTGTGATGATTGCCAGATGAGATTTGAGGCCTTGCGCGCTTTCAGCCAGGCCGACGATCTCTTGCCTTGTCCTCGTTGCCAGAGCAAAAGGACCAAGCGCGTCATCTCCTCCTTCGCCGCTTTCAGCAAAACCAGCGAGGAGACAGCCAGTCGATCCTTAGGCGGCAACCCCTGTGCCTCCTGCTCGGCGGATAGTTGCTCAACTTGCCGTTGAGCTCCTATATGTGTATGCGCGCACATATCTCCGCGCTTTCAAAATCGCTTCCCCTATCCTAGACCAGTTAGCGCCTTTTGTCAACTGTTCGCCTCTGTGGTAGAATCCCTATCCATGGAAGAGAACAAGGCTTTTGCTTTCCAGGTGGTAGGTCGTTCTCCCGGAAGTTGGGCTCGAGCAGGGGTGATACATACCCCTCATGGGGAGATCCCCACTCCTGTCTTCGCCCCCGTGGGCACCCAGGCAACGGTGAAGTCTGTCTCGCCGCGTGAACTCTTGGAACTGGGGGCTACTCTCGTCTTAGCCAATACCTATCATCTCTACCTCCGTCCTGGCCCAGAGGTAGTAGCCAGCCTGGGGGGGATACATCCCTTCATGGGCTGGCAAGGGCCGATTATGACCGATAGCGGTGGCTTCCAAGTCTTCAGCCTGGAGCACCTGCGGAGGATAGATAACGAGGGGGTGACTTTCCGTTCCCATCTCGACGGCTCGGAGCAACATCTCACGCCAGAAAGGGTGATAGAGGTGCAAGAGCAGTTGGGGGCCGATCTCATCCTTTGTCTAGACATCTGCACCCCCTATCCCTGCAGCCGGGGGCAGAGCGAGGCCGACTTGAGGCGGACCCATCACTGGGCGGAGCGGTGCCTTAAGGCTCATACCCGCTCCGACCAGGCCCTCTTCGGCATCCTGCAAGGCGGAACGTATGCTAGTCTGAGGGAGGAGAGCGCCCGCTTCTTCGCCGACCTGGATTTCCCCGGGTATGCCATCGGGGGGTTGAGTGTGGGGGAGTCGAAGGAGATGATGCATCAGATGTTGGAGGTGACGGTACCCCTTCTGCCCGAGGATAAGCCCAGGCACCTTCTGGGGGTTGGCTCTCCGGAAGACTTATTTGAGTGCACGGCCCTAGGGATCGATATCTTCGATTGTGCCCTACCCACCCGCATCGCTCGCAATGGCTCCTTCTTCACCCGCCAGGGGAGGCTCAATATCCGCAACTCCCGATACACCGATGATCCGGCGCCTATTGAGGAAGGGTGCGAGTGCTACGCTTGCCAGAACTTCTCCCGGGCTTATCTCAGGCATCTGGTGATGGCTAAGGAGATCCTGGGGGTTCGCCTGGCTACCATGCATAACTTACATTTCATGCTCAACCTAATGAGGGAGATACGGGAGGCGATATTGAGCGGGGATTTCGTGGCTCTCGAGGAGGAGTTTCTAGCCTCCTATGAAGTGGTGGACTACGAGGTTCGCAAGAGGAACAGGGAGGCTTGGTTGGCCAGGTTGCGGGGGGGATAGCGTGCTTCAAGCCCTGATCTTAGGAATCGTCCAGGGGGCCACGGAGTTTTTACCCATAAGCAGTTCGGGCCACTTGGTGCTCGTCCCTTGGTTCCTCGGTTGGGAGGATCCAGGTTTGGCCTTTGATACTTTTCTTCACCTGGGCACCCTGGTCGCCGTCCTGGGCTATTTTCGGCACGATCTTTGGAGTCTAGCCCTGGCCTGGGCAGGTAGCCTTAGGGAGCGGAGTTTAGGTGGCCCCCAAGCCCGGGTGGCCTGGCTCATCATCTTGGGCACACTCCCCGCGGTGGCCATGGGGCTCACCTTGGAGAGTCTCTTCGAACGGCTCTTCGCTAGGCCGGTTTGGGTATCGATCCTTCTTCTGGTGACAGGCCTGCTTCTATTCCTGGGTGAGGGGGTGCGGAAGAGCGAAAGCCGGATGGAAAGTCTGACCTGGCTCGATGCTCTCCTTGTCGGTTTGGCACAAGGGGTAGCCATCGCCCCGGGGATATCCCGCTCTGGGGCTACCATCAGCGCAGGGCTGTGGCGAGGCCTTGGGCGTGAGGAAGCGGCCCGTTTTTCCTTCCTTTTGGCCACCCCCGCCATTTTGGGGGCTAACCTTCTCCAACTTTGGGACCTGACTAGACTATCAGGTGCTGGGGAGGTGGCATCCACGCTGCTCTTGGGTTTCCTGGCCGCCGCCGTCAGCGGCTATCTGGCTATCCGTTTCCTCTTGGGCTTCCTTAAGCGACGCTCCCTTTACCCCTTCTCTCTCTACTGCTGGCTCCTGGGCACGTTCACACTCCTTTTAAGCCTCCTTCGAGGATAAGGTGTTTCCTTCGGCTTCGCTCAGGCGTCGTCTCATCTTACTGGCCGTTTTCGGTTCCTTTTTGAGTGGTTGCCTCCCCGCTATAGAGCCCCACCCCCCGGTGCATCTCCGACTTGCTGGCTCCACCTCCATGCAACCTCTGATGGAAGCCTTGACCGGGGCTTATGGTTCACGGTACGAATACGTGACCTTCGCCCTGGAGAGTCGCAACTCCGAACTGGGGTTGGACGCTTTGCACGATGAGGCGATTGATATCGCCTTGGTCTCGCGGGAGATGGGACCTGAGGAGATGGGCGGGCTTCTGGTCACACTGATAGCCAGGGATGGCATAGCCATCTTGGTCAACGAAGAGAACCCTTTTGGCGCTCTCACCTTGGAAGAGTTAAGGTCGATCTTTGCCGGGGAGATCTTGTCTTGGGAAGAGGTGGGAGGCCAGGAAAGGGTTCATCTTGACACACCCCGAGGGGATATCCAGGTGGTGAGTCGGGAGGAGGGGTCAGGGACGAGGAGAGCTTTCGAGGCTTTGGTTATGGAAGGTAAGCCAGTGACCTCCACGGCGGTGGTGATGCCCACAGATGGAGCCGTGGGGGAATATATAGCCCGAGAGCCCACGGCGATAGGCTACGTCTCTATGGCCGACCTTCCCTCAGGTGTTAAGGCCCTGCGGATCGGTGGGGTGGAGCCTAGCCCGGTTACGGTTTCTTCCGGAGAATACCCCCTGGTGCGCTCCCTTCTTCTGGTAACCGAAAAGCGACCCCACCAAGAGGTTCAAACCTTCATCGATTTCTGCCTCAGCCCAAGAGGCCAGGCGATCGTAGAGCGGAAGTATGGAGGGGCAAGATAAGGGAGGCCTTGATGGCACCTTCTCCTGTTCAGTAGATATATAATCAGTTGTTGTAGGAAGCCGCTCTTTTCCGAGAGCCCACGAGGGGTTCCCCTATACCGCGGGCTTTGATGATTTTGCTCTGCCTGGTGCTAAGAAGGTGGCCGTTTCTTTTGGAGTTGGGCCCGGACGCGGGCTTCGAATTCGGTCGCCTCTCTTTCATAAGGGTGCCTCTCCAGGTCGTAGCCTACCTTCAGCCAGTGGCTGAAATACCGCCAAAGGAACCTGCAAAGACCCTCCCTCCTGTACTGCTCCACATGTTTCAGTTCATGGGCCAGTAGGGCCAGGCCCTGAATAGAGTAGGGGTCATAATATCGGGGTTTGGTGAAGATGATGAGGTGGCCCAAAGTTATGGCCCTCCGCCTCATGGCGATATAGCGGGGGCAGAAGGGGAGGATAACTGCTCGCGCCCGATCAACTACACTGGGGTCGGGGAACCACTCCTTCCACTTGAGGCTCTCTATGGCGTCTTGTGGCAATCGGCAGGGCAACTTTCACCCCTCGATGGGAAGCCGGTACTCGTTCTGAAACTCCTCCTCGCCATAGCGTAGGGTGAGAACTAGTCTCCTCTCTCCAGGCGAGGGGAAACGCAAGGTCAGGTTTTGCACCAACTTAGCCTCGCTATCAGCCTCAAGGCGGGATTGGAAGGCTGCGTGGAGGGTCCGAACGCCTTGGATGTTAAAGACCTCGGCTATGACCTCTACCTGATCATAGTTGTTTTGGCTATCGTTGACGATATAGATGGGAGCGGCGATCCCCTCCCCGACCTTAAAGATGTCCTTCTCGAGCAGAGTGAAAACATACTGAGGGTGGAAGGCATGCTTTAGAGCGTAGTAAGATCTTTTGGGAACCCGCCAGTAGTCGATGACCGACCATTGGATGGCCGGGTTAGGGTCCAAAAGGAGAAAGGCGAGTACGCCGCCCGTGGGGCGGTACTTATGGAAACGGAGCCTGTCGATGAAAAAACGGTTGACCTGGGTTTGGTAATCTTGGCTAGCCTCGATGAGTTGGGGGAGGTCTTCACAGGCCTCCACATCTATCCAATGTTGCATATTGCCCCATTGTAGGCTATGTCGTTCTTCTAGGTGGCGCCAATCGAACCTCTCCAGTTCAGGATCGATGAATTTGATGCTACTCTCATAGTTGGGGAAGGACTGGGCTCCGAACTCGGTGACGAAGCGGATATTCTTGGGGGAGCGGCGACGGAAGTTGTCGAAAGCGCGCAGGGGCCCGGAAGCGGGATACCAGCCATGGTAGTGGTGGCCATCGGTACCACCTCTCCATAGACCAAGGGCCCACTCGCCCGAAGAGCGCACCACGAAGCGGGTGGGGTCCAGCCTTTTTGCCTGCCGTTTGAGGCGGCTGTCCATCATCTCCCGGTTCCAGGAGTAAACAAAGAGGGACCAGAGCATCCGCAGGAAGTTCCAGCGCAAGAACGTTCGGCGACCGGCTAGGGCCTCCGTAGTCTCGGCGATCCAGAGGGGCTCGTTGTGCATGCACCAAATGACGATGGAGGGGTGGTTGAAGAGGAGGCCGATCATCTTTTCCACCTGGCGTAACGCCTGGGGGAGGACCTCTTTGCGGTAATGCCATTGGAGGGGGAGATCTTGCCACAGGAGGATCCCTGCCTCGTCGGCTGCTTCGTAGAAGGCGGGGTGCTCCACATGGGCGTGAACCCTCAACATGTTCATATGGGCGTCCTTAGCCAGTTGTAGGTCCCTCTGGTAGATCTCGTAGGTCATATGGGCCAGGCGGGTGCCCCCAGGAGGGTAGTTGTTCCCCTTCAAGAAAAGCCGTTTTCCATTGAGATAGGCTATCCAGTCTCGCATCTCGAAGGTACGGAGCCCAAAGTTGAATCCTTCTTCATCCGACCGGGTTGTTCGACCGGTGATCACTTCCACCGTCACTCGGTAGAGGTTGGGGTGGCCCAAGTCATGGGTCCACCAGGGGCGAGGGTTGGCTATCTCTAAGGTCGTCTCCCACTCGTTTTCGCCTTCAGCCAACTCTAATTCCTTTTCCCAGGCTTGAGACTGGCCGGGGAAGTTATGGGGGGTGAAAGTCATCCGAACCTTGGCGGAGAGCGGTTGGGCGGCGTCAAGGAGGAGGCGAGCGGAGACCAGAGCGGATTTCTGGGAAAGCTCTATCATCTGAAAGCGCCGTCCCTTGAGATAGACCGCCCCCGACTCCAGGATTTCAACCGGGAGCCATATGCCTCCCGGGTTGCTCATCGGATCCAGGCAATCCCAATGGGAGAAGACGCCGGTGATCATCCGCTTTTCGGTCTTCTTCTCCTCGTTTGGGCAGTCCACCTCCACTAGCAAGGTGTTCTCCTTACGCAGGAGGTGGGTTATCTCGTACTCCTGAGGGAAGAAGTAGCCTTCGTTCTCTCCCAAGAGATGACCGTTGAGATAGACGGTGGACCAATAGAAGATGCCGCTGAGGCGCAAGCGATACCTCTTCCGCCTTCGCTTCTGGAAGGGAAACTCTTTTTTGTACACCACCTTGCCGGCATACGATTCGAGTTCCGGGTGCTCCTGCCAGTGGCTGGGAACCTCCATCGAAAGCCACCCTTCTTTAGGGTAGTCTTCTTTGAACTCTTCCACAGGCAGGAGTTGCCAGGTGCCGTTCAATGAGATCTTCTCCATAGTCAACTGTCCTTTTCGATGGGCGGGTTAGTGCTGACCCTTTGACCGTAGGGACAGATAGCGACGCATATCCCACAGACGGTCTCATCTGCCCCCACTCGTTCTTTGAGCAGCCGCTTGGCCTCCCTTCGACACGCGTGAGCCTCGAGGAGTTCCTCTCGGGCCATACCCGCTCGCCACTCTCGGCCCTTTATCGCTCCGGCAGGGCAAGCCTCAACGCAGAGACGGCAACCTCTACATCGCCCTTCAAGGATAGGCTGGCCGGTGGGAAAGGGCAAATCGGTGAAGACGGTGACCAGCCGGACGGCGGGGCCGAAGTCGGGGGTGATCAAGAGCCCGCTCTTGCCTATGAACCCCAGTCCGGCACGGGTGGCTGCTGTCTTGTGTTGAAAGGCTGCCCTTAGGGTTCGCTCGTACTCTGACTCTTGGTCGCTATCCCCAATGGTGGCCGGGAAGGCCTCAGCCCCATAGCCAGCCCTAAGGAGGAGTTGGGCTGTTCTCCGGGCGATCTCGTTGAGTGTCGAGTTGGCTCGCAAGTACTCCTTGTAATATTCTGGTGTAGGACCATTCTTCACCCCTTTCAGGATGGCCGGGTCTAGAGCCAGGGCGATGGAGATAGCCCGGGGCCAAGGGGCGAACTCTCTTATGTCTGCGAAGCCCACCAGCGAGGCTCCGAGACTGGCGATCTCTTTCAAAAGAGAACCCGTCATCTCCTTAGAAGGGCCCTTCTCTTCGCCTTGGAGCCACCTATTCAGGAGATGCATAGTTTCACTCTGGGGGTTCAAGTCTGAATCTGGCTCTGATCTCTCCCACTACCCGGTCATCTAGGTTCTTCACCGGGGGGCGATAGTAGATGCCGAGCCTCTCTAGATTCTCTCGGTTCAAAAACCCTAGTTGGTATAACGTCTCCATGACCACCGGGTTTCTACCGCGGGGGGAGCCGTCCTCCATCTTTATGGCTATTCCCCAACCTCCCTCCTCTCGGGAGATGCCCAGGGCGAAGAAGCCTTCTGCGCCGGGCTTAGCCACAAACATGTTAGGCTTGAGACGCATCAGTTCCGTCTCCAGCCTGCCACTTGAGCCTCCTACCATCTCCGGGTAGGAACGCATCGCTTGCACCACTCGGCGACACGCCTCTCGTCTCAAAGGAGGAAAGTCACGAGGATCCACCAGTCGGGCGTAGGCTAGAGCAGCCCTCCGCATGGGAAGGGCAAAGGTGGGAACGCCGCAGCCATCAACGGCTATGGTAACCGTTTGGGGCTCCATCCCCGCAAAGTCGGCTATGCTTTGCAAGATAGTCTGTTGTACGGGGTGTCCAGGCCTCTCATAATCTTCGATAGAATGGCCTTTATGCAAGGCCAAGGCTAACATGCCTGCGTGCTTGCCGGAGCAGTTGTTATGGAGAACTGAGGGCTCCTCTTTTGTCTCTCGCAACCGTTGAGACGCTGCGCTGTCGAAGGGGTAGTGGATGCCACAGTGCAACGCTTCTTCGCTCAGCCCGATCTTGGCCAGGATACTAGACACCGCTTGGAGGTGGATCTCCTCGCCGTTGTGGGAGCCGGCCATGACCGCCAACTCCCGGTCGGTGAAGCCGAACCGCGCAGCAGCGCCGCTCTCCAGGAGAGGGATAAGTTGCAACGGCTTGGCTGCTGAACGGAGAAAGGCGACGAACTCGCTGTTGCCGATGCCTTTCACCACTCGCCCGCTAGCGTCCGTGCCCACGACCACTCCGCGGTGAAGGGATTCGACCTCCTCTCCCCTCGTCACCTCCACTAAGGGGGGTCCTGCGCTGATCCCTATCTTATCCATTCTCTCTCCTTGGAAGGCCGAGACAGAAGAGCGCGGCTACCAGAGGGAGGAGGACTAAGAGTTCGAGGCTTCTGAGAAGGCCGAACCGGTCAGCCAGAAAGCCGGTGACGGCTGCGCCGATGCCTCCAGCCGTGAACTGTCCTCCCAAGGCGAACCCCGAAGCCATGGCCGCGCTACCGGAGAGGAGGTTTTGGGCCGTGAAGGTGACGACCGGGATCAGACCTCCTAGGAAGATCCCCAGAGGAATAACTAGGAGGTGGGGCCACGCTCCCGGGGCGTACAAGAAAAGGTAAATTATGGGGCTAGAGAGGATGAGGGAGAAAGCGAGAACCCTTCGTGGTCCAAATCGATCAGCCAGGAAGGCGTTCAGAACCCCTCCAAAGGCACTGGATATGAGTAACAGGAAAAGTACCTGACTGGCCAAGGAAAGAGTGTAGCCCCGGCTTTGATAGAGGAGGGGTAAGTAGGTGGAAAGGCTCATAGCAGCCCAAGGGCGGAGGAGAACTATCATGGCTACAGAGACCACCGCTAGCCAGGGGGTAGGGCCTTTCTTTATCGGATTCCTGCTTTGCAAAAATGCTTTTCTCTCTCCTCTTTCCACGGGGTGTTGGACTAAGAGGAAGGGAAGAACTATCAGCGCTGGCAGAAGGAGCAGGATAGCGCCTCTCAACCCTAAGTTGCTAAAGACGACGCCTCCCATCAAAGGCCCTAGAGCGTACCCGATGCTCCCTCCGAAGGAGAAGAGGGCCAGGCTGGTCGCCCTCCGTTCTCCGCTGATCACCGAGGCCTGGGCGGTCCCTTGGGGGTGGAAGGCGGCGGACCCTAAAGCGGCTAAAAGGATATAACCCAAGAGGATAGGATAGCTCCAAGCGTAGGCGGCTGAAACTATGAAGGCCGCGGTCCAGATGACGCCCAAGGGCCCCAGTATTCGGGGTGTGAATCGATCGGCCAGGTAGCCGAAGAGAGGCTGGGTGAGAGATGAGCCCACTAGGGAGGCTGTGGCTACCAACCCCGCTTGAGTGTAGGTGAGATGGAGGGAAGCCATCAGGAAGGGGAGCATTATCGGTAGTATGCTGGGGTATAGATCAAGGGTCAGATGGGCCAAAGAGAGGCTCAAGAGGGATCGGTTACGGAATAGGGACATATCGGAAAGATCTCCTTTCGACCTCGCGGGCTCTACCTAGCGACGCTTCTCTAGGAGCGGAGACAAAGATACCGTGGATGAGGGTAGTTGTCAACG
>DMLA01000202.1:14469-15321 GCA_003453555.1 Chloroflexota bacterium
TCGTTCCCTGTGGCTCGACACCAGGCGGGCATATCCTCTCGGATACCTGATTCAGTGGCCAAGACCTCCAACATCTCTCCTACTTCGAGTTCCTTCATCTTCTGGGCCGTCTTTATGATGGGCATGGGGCAAAGGAGTCCGAAGGTATGGAGAGTGGCATCTGCTTCCATGGGGTAAGTCTCTCCTTAGAAACGACAACTTCACCCCAGCGCGAACATCTGGTAGCGGGGACGCAGGGTAGTGTAAATGGCAACACGTTGGCCCCATAAGCCGAATATTCTGGGTTCGAGTCCCAGTCCCGCCACTTGGGCCGTCCTGGGGAGGCTCTATTCATCTGCACAGCGCCGAGGACGGCTTTTTCCAGTAATTTCTCCCCAATGGCGACTAACAGCGCAACCAACACCATTCGTGATAACACGTCCATGCTACAACTCCATCCTGTGCCTCCTGTCCCCAATCGTGGAGACTTTGAGGGTTGCCGAAGAACTCCCCCAGGTAGGGGATCATCGCTTCCATCACCTGGGGGTGGGTGGAGGCAGCAGCGCCGCAATCGAGATAGACCCCTTTCCTCCGTTTTTACCCCCTATTGGCGCATGCTCACTCTATGAGTAGGTGGCCTCTAGAGCCCTCTTCAAATCTTCGCTGATATTCCCCAATGTACAGCGAGACGCTATCGAGAGTTCACAAGAGTTTGATCGGATAAGAATCCATCTATCAGGGATAGCAGCTCTCCTGGAGTGTTGTAGGGCTCAACCCTGATATTGGGTTCCGTGTTCCCCAAGATCATCTTGGAGACTGTTGAACCTTGGCGATAGAGGCAAAGGACCGGTTTGCCCAGATGAAGTGCCGTGG
>DMLA01000148.1 GCA_003453555.1 Chloroflexota bacterium
AATCGCTCTTCTATTCACCGTTACCACCCTTTCATCAGATGAACAATCTTTCCCTACAGCCTCTCTATCACCATCAGCGCCGCGCCAAGCATGTCTCCGCCTCTCACCCTGCTTCCAACCGGGTTCAATAGCCAACTCAGGACGATGCAGGAGAGGCCTCTTAGGTCGGCACCAGTGGTTAGAGGACGATTATTTCCGAGATGTGGGTATTACCAGTACCTGCCCCACATTGATCAGGCTGGGGTCCTGAATGTCGTTGGCCTCCACGATCTCCTCCACGGTCACCCCAAATTTAGCAGCGATCTTAGCCAAGGTGTCTCCAGATTGAACGGTGTAGGTGATGACCGCCGTCGGCGGGGGTGTCCGCTCAGGCGTTGATGTCGCTTCTGGTGAGGGTTCGATCGTAGGTGTTGGGACCGGCGCGTTGGTCGGCGCGCCTATGACGATCTGAAAGCCAAGACAAAGGACAACTGTCACCAAGAAGAAGATCAGTGTACTCCACCGAATCCGTCGACGTGCCTTTTGGTCCACCAAGTAGTCATGCCGAACCCAACTCCCCTGCTGAGTGAAACCCAAGCGCTTAGCGAATATATCTACAAAGACCATATAGGCCACCCCGGAGAGCAAGCCTGAAAGTACTACAGCCACCACTATACTCATCAGAGGTCCGTTCTCAGACATATTGCTTCCCCCCACTCTGCCACAGAAGAAAAGCGCCCCTAAGTCACAGGCTATCTTTTAGTCTCCCACAAAGTAAGTCTCCAGCCTTACCCCACATCCTCACATTCCTTGTAAAGTCCTTACCAAATCTAAGGTTGAGGTATCACCAGTACCTGCCCCACGTTGATCAGGCTGGGGTCCTCGATATCGTTGGCCTCCACGATCTCCTCCACTGTTACCCCGAATTCAGCAGCGATCTTGCCCAATGTATCCCCGGCTTGAATCGTGTAAGTGATGACCTCTGCAGCCGGAGAGGGTGTGGTTACGAGGGGCACGCCCCCCCCGATCCGAAGGCTTTCCATCGCTCTGGAGAAGATCGCCTCGAAGTCGTCGTAGGAGTCCTTGTGGGATAGGCAGTTAAGCGAGTAGGCGATGCCCGGCTCGGGAGGGATGATGATTACCGCTCTCAGTTTCGTATCTTTGCTTCTCCCGATATTCACCATCTCAATCCCTGGCATGCCGCTCACCTCGGTTCTCTTGATGGAGATGAGCCGCGGCCCCATGGTGTTCTCATAATTAGCCTTCACCTGCCCATACTGCTCATCGGTAAGAGTGCCCGTTAGGTTAGGATCTTTCAGTGACACTACCACAATATGGGCACAGCCCCGACATCCATCCACCCCACCGGTATAGACGCCACCGATGTAGTCATAACCACTAGGTGACATACCTTTGAGGGAAGTGTCCAAAAGAACGTCGATCTCCTTCTCGGTTATCACTTCCCAATTTGAAGGGTAATCAAAGGAGAAGCCATCACCCTCAAAGGTAACAAACCTTGGAACCGGCGTCGCCGTGGGAGGAACGGAGGGCAAGGCACCTCGCAACAGTCCCCCTTCCCAAACATAGGCCATTACGTACCCTGTACCGATGACCCCTAGCGCAACCAGCGCGCTCCAAAAGAGAAGCCCTATCTTGCGCCTCTCGGTCAGAAAAACGGAAAGGCCAGCGAAAAGCAGGAAGGCTGCTAAGAGGGCTAGGATGATAACCACCTGAGTCTGGAAGGGTATCCTTTCAAACTCCAGCCCTTTAATGTAATCATGAACGCTGGCCGCCGTGGTAAAAAGAAAGCCCGCAAGAAAGAGCACGCCCAGAAGAGCGGTTATTCCAGCGAATATCTTCCGCCCAGGTAGGGCTCGAGTTGTGGCTTTCGCAGCCTCACCAGGCGGGGCAGGCTTTTGGGGCTTCTCCACGAGCTTATCAAGTTCCCCTGGCTCGCGTCCTAACTTCTCGCAGATTTCGGCTCTTTGCTGGAAGATTTTGGCCCGCTCCTTTTCGGGGGCAAGCTCCAGGGCCTTGGTGAAGTCGGCGAGAGCTTGTTCTGGCTCGGGCTCGATGTGTCGCTGGGCTCTTTTCACGTACTTCTCGTACTGGGGCGTGCGGCCAAAGGCCCATACCAGGCCGCCGCCTAGAAATGCCGCCAGGATCAGGAAGAGCCAGACCAGGCATTGAAGGTCTTGTACCCTGGAGAGCAGGACCGCCAAGACGATGAACAGCATAGAGATTCCAAATCTCCTGGCCCTCTCGCCAATGCTACGGCCGGGCAAGAGGTCAGCACCACACTGGCTGCAAACCTCCTGAGCGGGCGAATTTCGCCCCCCACATTTGGGGCAGATTACCTTTGCCTCCATGGCTTTCAGACTGATCGGCGGTGTAACTGAGGGAACCCTGCCCCGCGATGCCAACTCTCTCACCTTGGCTTCAACGGATGGAACCAAAGAAGTCCCTCTACAGGTCCTCTCCGCCTCGCGACGTTCCACCTCCGCCTTGGCCCCCTCCCCCCACGCCTCGTAGATGATCCGAAGGTAGGTGTGAGGTATGAAGAGGGAAGGGTCAAGTTCCTTGGCTTTCTCAAAGTGAGCAACGGCCTCAGCCAGTTGGCCACGATTTATACAGTGCTGTCCCAGGCTTTCCATCGCCGAAGCCTCCTTCTCTGGAGGCAGACCCAATTCCAGGGCCTTCCGCCACTCTGCGACGGCCTCCTCCTCTTCACCCTCGTTGTGATGGATTATCCCCAAGAAGAAATGAGGTTCCCCGTCCTTTGGATCTAAACGCATGGCCTCCCGCAGGTGAGAGAGGGCCTTATCCAGGTTGGCCTTCGGGTCACCCGAGTAGCGGTTCAAATAGTAGGTCCAGCCCAGACCCCGATGAGCGGGTGCGTAATCGGCCCTTAATTTTAAGCAGTGCTGGAAGTCCGCCATAGCCTCGTCGAGTTCATTGTCTTCGAGATGAAGAAACCCTCGCTCTAAATACCCCTCTAAGTCATCCGGCGCTACCTCTTTCTCCTTTCGCGCTCGCCTATCCTCCCTCTTCCTTAGAAGCGCTCTGACCTTGGACAAGTCGACGAACTTCTCCTCCGTTATGGGCTTGGCA
>DMLA01000100.1 GCA_003453555.1 Chloroflexota bacterium
CCAGGACAGGCCCTGGCCGGACAGGTGAAATCCAGGGCCAGGGAGCGTAGTCCAGGGGGATCGCGAGAGACGCGAAGGCAAGCGAAGGGCGGGAGAGGAGGAAAGGTAGAGGAGAGGCGAGACACTTCCGGCTTTCGGACCCCGCCACAAGGCTGCGGCTAGCCATTTGTTAGAGGTCCTTTCCTGGGCTATAATGCTCGCCGGGGACGGGGTCAGGACAACGCATATGGTAGTTGAGGAGGCGCAGATGGATCCGGACTACGTGAATTCGATTCCCCTTAGCACCTACCGATTCGCGCTATCTAAAAAGTCTTTACAAGTGTTGGATGAGATCGGTTCCGATCCAGAATATGGTGGGGCATCCGACGCCGGTACGATGTCTATGCTCTACACCCTGATTCATTGTTGCCAGATGCACCGAGTGCTTCAGTTAGGAACGTGGATCGGCTTCTCGGCCCTCATCCTAGCCGATGCGCTTATGAAGACCAACGATGAGAATAACCCTTCAGTCTTGTATACGGTTGATCCTGCCATCCCCCAAGCCATGAAGGCTCGGGCCTACATCGAGGAAGCCGGTCTCAGTGGGGTGGTACACTTCGTGGATGGCAAATCTACCGATCGTGAAGTGGTTGAGTTTCTAGAGGCGAAGGCTCCTTGTGATTTGATTTACATCGACTCTTATCACGGCTATTCCGTCGCCAGGGAGGAGTTGCGCATTTACTGGCCTCTAGTTCGCTTTCACGGTTTCCTCGCTCTGCATGATAGCAGCGAATTCGCCGCCAGTTTTGACCCTGAAAACGAGGGAGGGGTTATCCGGGCCTTGAAGGAATGGATACCTCTTGCTCCTGATTGCGAGGCTCTCTTCATGAGGCAGCCCGTTTGGCAGAATCCATGTGGGTTCTTTCTTGGTACAAAGAAGGAACTCTCCTAGGGTGGCTTAGATGGCTGTCAGGACTAGTATTATGGACGCGGTGATTGGCAACAAGTTGCTCGTGATGTTGCTAGTCCTGTTCGTAATTCTGGGCACGATATACAGCATGACCGTGCCCCTATTTGAGGCCCCGGATGAGACAGGCCACTTCGAATATGTGCTGTACCTCATCCGAGAACGTGAGTTACCTAGAATGGGCGAAGGGCTCTATGAAGCCCATCATCCTCCCTTGTACTATGGGGCTGCAGCGATTGCCACTTTCTGGGTTGATACGAGCAACTTGAGCGAGGTCCGCCGGGACAATCCCAAGTTCATATGGTCTGGCGAGGGAGACGAGACTAATAGAGTCATCCACGGCAACGAAGAACTCTTCCCCTATCACGGCACAGCGCTGGCTATGCATCTCATACGCTTACTATCGGTCGTCTTCGGAGCGACCACCGTTTTGACCACCTATTTGATAGCACGAGAGGTGTTCCCGCAGAGCCGTTGGGTCCCCTTGGGTGCGGCGGCCATAAATGCCTTTATTCCCCAATTCATTTTTATCAACGGCGTTGTCACTAACGACTCTCTGGTCACTACCCTTTCGAGTCTTTCCCTCTGGCAGATGGTTAGAATCATAAGGGGAACGAGCCTCTCCCGACGCACCTTCTTGTGGTTGGGCTTATCTATCGGCCTGGCCCTTTTGACAAAGCAAAATGCCGTCATTCTCGTGCCCTTGGCTGCCCTGGCTATCATCATAGCCACAGTGAGGCACCGGTCTTGGGCTAGGATGGCACAAGGCACCGTCATCGCCATCCTGACCGTGCTCCTCCTGACGGGCTGGTGGTATTTTAGGAACCTACATCTATATGGCGATCTTACCGGCCTTAAGACTTTCTTGACTTCCTACCCTGAGCGAATGGTCTTCGACAGTTGGGGCGTCATACGGCAGTTTCTGCAGAATGTACATGCGTCCTTCTGGGCACGTTTTGGATGGGTGAATGTGCCAATAGATGAGTTCATCATCGAAGGTCTTAAATTGCCATATTTGGCTTCAGCGATGGGCTTGTTCCTTCTCTTCCTGCGAAGAAGACAGGGCCTGAGAGACCAATTCGATCGACTGGCCTTCGGGCTACTACTTGTGAGTATACTCGCTTCCTGGATCTGGGTTATCGCCTACTGCACAATGTTCGGTGGAGTTTGCCTCCAGGGCCGGTTTCTTTTCCCGTCCATCTCCGCCTTTTCCACCGTTGTCGCTTCGGGTCTGGCAAGTCTGGTGCCCCGACGTTGGTCCGCCCTCCCCCTCGCCGCATTTATCATTTCTCTGGCCCTTCTGGCCGCCCTATGTCCCGTCCTATACATTGCGCCTGCCTATCGATGATGATCATTACGGGCTCTACGATGCGACCCCGAGATGCTGTAGAGAAAGAAGAACCACCGGGAAGATTATCCGGCGGCCTGGCATAATGGTGGCCGAGGCGTGTTCCGATCCCCGCCAGCACAGGATGTGCTTCACTATAGGTCTACCATCAAGTCTTCACCCTCGCCTCTGGTTCAACTGTCCCTGAAACTCCTTCAAGATGAGGCTCTCCATCCGCCTAGCCTCCTCTTCTTCAGAGGGAAGCGACCGGGCGAAATCGAAGCCGTTTCTCGCTATCTTTGACCTCAGTTCCTCGTTTCTGATGAGCAGTTCTATCCCCTCCGCTATGCTTTCCGGGATGGGCTCCACCAGCATCACGTTGTCACGGGAGCCATAGTTGATATAGTTGTCCCCGTAATCCAGATCTACTACCGGGCATCCACAAGCCATCATCTCAAAGGGCACTCGCGATGGGTTGGTGGTGGAGAAGGCAACACCCACGCTGGCGCTGGAGTATAGTGCGGCCAGTACGTCTAAGGAGCGAATGACTCTATAGTCTCGGTGAGGGAAGGGGATTCTGGAACCA
>DMLA01000101.1 GCA_003453555.1 Chloroflexota bacterium
TCGTGATGGGGAGAGGCACCAACCTCTTAGTAGCCGATGAAGGGATGCGGGGGATAGTCATCGAAAATAGATGTCGAGGGGTACGCTCCTTGACAAAGGAGAAAGGCCTACTTCTTCGAGTCCAAACCGGTAGTTCTCTCTCCTCCCTAGCCCGCCGCACAGCCAAAGAGGGGCTAGGAGGGCTGGAATGGGCGGTGGGGATCCCGGGGACCGTGGGAGGAGCCATCGTAAACAACGCTGGAGCCTATGGCGGCTCTATAGCCCAACGGTTGCAACGGGTAACCCTCCTCGATAGCCAGGGGGGCCTTCGCCGGATGGCGGTGAGCGAATTGCGACTGGGCTACCGCACCAGCCGTTTTAAGGGAGAAAGTTCGGTGATCCTCTCCGCCGACTTCGCTCTCCAAGCCGAATCCGCGGATCTCCTTTCGGAGCGCGTGGCCTCTTATGAGAGGGAGAGGCGCAAGAGCCAACCGAAGGAGCCCAGCGCCGGTTCGGTCTTCAAGAACCCAGAAGGAGACTATGCCGGCCGCCTCATAGAGGAGGCCGGACTGAAGGGACATAGAATAGGCGAGGCTCAAATCTCTCCCCTGCACGCTAACTACATCGTGAATTTGGGTCAGGCGCAGGCCCGTGACGTGGCGGCCCTCATCAGACTAGTACGGGAGAGGGTATGGCAGAAGCATGGAACCCCTCTAGAACTGGAGATCGAGTTGGTGGGCGATTGGGAACCGGAAGAACTGGCGGCCACGATAGGTGGTTTCGGACAAGATAAGGAGTGCAGAAATCACCCTTAACTATAGAATCTTGGAGAAAGAGGGTCTATGAGAGCCGCATCATTGGGGAAAAGACACTCTAAAGGCATGGCTCGAAGGCGAATATCGCTCCCCTGGCTGGGCCGGAGGCGAGTCAAAGCCCTCAGCCTCTCCCTCCTGGGAGTTCTAACAGTAATAACCGTCTACCTTTTCGCCTCCTACGACTTCTACGTCTTCGATATCTCGGTGGAAGGAAATGAAGCGGTTTCGAGCGAAGAGATATTGGAGGCCTCTGGGGTCGAAGGCTACAGCATCTTCTTCATCGACCCCCAAAAGGTGGCTAAAGCGGTGACATCTCTGCCTGATGTGGCCGAAGCCGAGGTACGTTGTCGCCTGCCTAACCGCCTGAGCATAAAGGTTCGAGAACGCCAAGCCTATCTTATCTGGCTATCTGGAGAGGAATCGTACTATCTAGACCGCGAGGGGTTCGTGCTCTCCCCTCGCCACCAAACTAGTCTCTCCCTCACTCTCAAGGATCTGGGGGGCGGCTCCCTACGGGCCGGGGACCGCATAAACCCCCAGATCCTTGAGGCCACAAATATCTATAGTTCGCTTCTGCCCCAAGTTAAGGGTTTCGACTATTCCCAAACTTATGGGCTCGCCTTTACCACTGAAGAGGGTGAGAAGGTACATCTAGGGACAGGGGAAGATGCTCAGGCCAAGGTAGCCCTCTTGTACGCCCTCAAGGAACAGTTGAAAGAGAAAGGTATCAAGGCCGTGGTCATCGACCTGCGTTTCGATACCCCCTACTACACAGTCGAAGGCTGAACTTCGTCGGGAGGATATCTGTGGAAGAGACCTTCGTGGCTCTCGATGTAGGCACCACCAAGACCTGTACCCTTATCGCGGAGGTGAAGGAAGAGGGTGGGCTGCGTATCATAGGTGTAGGCATCGCCCCCTCCAGAGGCCTCCGCAAGGGGGTGGTAGTCAACATCGAGGAGGCTACAGAAGCGATCGCCGCTTCCATCTCCAAGGCGGAAGATATCTCCGGCTACGAGATCGACCGGGTCTACGTAGGGGTGAGCGGGGGACATATCTCCTCGGTGAACAGTCGTGGGGTGGCCGCCATCTCCCGGGGGAGGCGAGGCGTCACCCTCGACGATATGGACCGGGCTATGGACGCCGCTCAAGCCATCGCCATCCCCCACAATCGAGAGATCATCCACGCCATCCCCAGGGGTTACACCGTAGATGGACAGGATGGCGTGCGAAACCCCTTAGGCCTCCAGGGGTACCGACTGGAGGTGGAGGCTCATGTGGTAACCGGTGCTGTACCGCCCATTCATAACCTTGTAAAGTGCGTCCGCGCCGCGGGGGTGGAGATCATCGACCTGGTCTTGGCACCCATAGCGGCTGGGGAAGCGGTCCTCACCACAGCGGAGAAAGAGATGGGGGTAGTACTAGCCGACATCGGCGGTGGCACCACCGACATCGCCATCTTCATCGATGGCAGCGTCTGGCATACCATGGTCCTCTCAGTGGGAGGCAACCACATCACCAACGATATCGCCATAGGGTTGCGAGCCCCCTTCAACGTGGCCGAAGAGATAAAGATAGAACACGGTCATACCCTCCCTGAGGTCATAGCCCCAGAGGAATCGATCGATATAGCCGCCTTCGGGAATGAACCCCGACGCTCCATCTCCCGACGGCGCTTGGCCCAAATAACCGAGGCCCGGGCCGAAGAGATCTTCGATCTCGTTTTCAAAGAGATAAAACGCTCCGGCTATGACGGCCTCCTTCCGGCGGGGTTGGTGCTCTGCGGAGGGACGGCGGAACTGGCCGGCCTGCGAGAGTTCAGCAGCCGGGCCTTGGATCTGCCGGCCCGAGTGGGCACCCCCCAAAAACTGGAGGGTCTAGTGGAGACTCTGGAGAGCCCCGCCTACGCTACCAGCGTAGGGCTGCTCCTCTGGGCTCTGAGACGCACCAAGGATAGGGAAACCGCTCCCCGGACAACGAGCAACTTCTCGCGTCGTCTTCGGGGGTGGCTGAAAGCCCTGCTCCCCGGATAAGACAAAGAAAAGAAAGGAGAGAAGAGATGAAATACCTGCCAGAAGCGAAGAGCTTCGCCAAGATCAAGGTGGTCGGCGTGGGAGGCGGCGGCAGCAACGCCGTGAACCGCATGATCCAAGAGAAGATACAGGGGGTGGAGTTCATCGCTGTCAACACCGACGCCCAAGCCCTCCTCCTCTCCCAGGCCCCGAAGCGGGTCCAGATCGGGCAGAAACTCACCAACGGGCTGGGGGCGGGAGGAGACCCCGCTATCGGGATCAAAGCCGCCGAGGAGAGTAAGGAGGAACTGAGAGCCTCCGTCCAGAATGCAGACATGATCTTCATCACCGCGGGGATGGGCGGGGGTACCGGCACCGGGGCTGCGCCCATCATCGGCCAATTGGGCAAAGAGGAGGGTGCTCTCACCATAGGGGTGGTCACCAAACCCTTCACCTTCGAAGGGGTTCGTCGCCGGGATGTGGCCGAGGAAGGGCTGGTCAGACTCCAGGAGGAAGTGGATACCCTCATCGTCATACCCAACGACCGTCTGCTAGATATCGTGGATAAGAAGGCCTCCATCCAGACAGCCTTCTCCCTGGCCGACGATGTTCTGCGACAGGGGATCCAGGGCATCTCCGAGTTGATCACCGTGCCTGGCCTCATCAACCTCGATTTCGCTGATGTGCGGACCATCATGGCCGAAGGAGGGGCGGCTCTCATGGCTATGGGGCAGGGCACGGGCGAGACCCGCGCTGCCGACGCCGCCCAGGCCGCGGTAGCCAGTCCTCTATTAGATATGACCATCAACGGGGCTACCGGGGTGCTCTTTAACATCACTGGCGGCCCAGACCTGGCCCTCTTCGAGGTTTATCAAGCGGCCGAGATCATAAGAGAGATGGCCCATCCAGATGTGAACATCATCTTCGGCGCGGTCATCGATCCCAACCTAGAAGGCGAGATCCACATCACCGTCATCGCCACCGGCTTCAACGGCGCGGTGCGACGCCAGGCTTCCCTACCCGCTTCGAATATACGCGAGTTCCCGGTGCCCGCCTTTGACGGGGATAACCTGGATATCCCGGCCTTCTTGCGCCGCCATTAGTGAGGTGTCAATTCTGGCTCCCCCTCCTACTGTTGCCAAAAGGGGATCCAACCTTAAAATTCCCTGGAATTTTAAGGTTCAGGTATTGCCATTTGCTTCACCCTGTGGTAAACTAGCGATGTCCGACCACAATATGTTGTAGCAGATGGGAATAGAACCCCTATATTTGGTATCGAAAGGACAAGAGCCGCCAACTATGAAGCGGAGATGAAAATGAAATGCCCATATTGCTCTTCTGGCGACTCCAGGGTCATCGATACTAGAGAGGCTAGAGGTCGTATCCGCCGTCGTCGTGAGTGCATCAATTGCCACCAGCGTTTCACCACTTATGAAATGATAGCCACCGTCCCCCTGACGGTAATCAAGCGGGATGGGCGGCGTCAGCCGTTCGAAAGCGGGAAACTGGCCAATGGCATACGCAGGGCCTGTGCCAAGCGGCCTATCTCCAAAGAAAAGGTAGAGACTCTAGCCGAGGAAGTGGAGCGCGAACTATACGAAATGGGACAACCAGAGGTGCAGAGCGCACTTATCGGTAGACTGGTGTTGGAGCGTTTGAGGGAACTGGATGATGTGGCCTATCTGCGGTTTGCCTCCGTCCACCGCCGCGTCCCCGATGTGGACACCTTGGCCGAAGAGATCGAAGACTACAAGGAGTGGAAGAAGAGGGAAGAAGAACTAGAGGCCCAACTGCGACTGAGTTTATAATCTGGTGCCGTCTCGCGGTTCCTCAGAACGGCACCCCCTCTTTCTTTTCTAAGACCCGGTGAGGGAGAGAAAATGCCCCACGAAGATTTGGCCGTCGAACTGTCGGTCAACGCTATGACCGTCCTTCAGCGGAGATACCTTAAGCGAGGAGAAGACGGCCAGGTCACCGAAACCCCCCAGGAGATGTTTTGGCGGGTGGCTAAGAATATCGCCGCCGCCGATCTTCTCTATGACTCCCAGGCCGATCTGGAAACCACGGCGGAGGAGTTCTACCGCCTTATGGCTTCGCTGGAGTTCATCCCCAACTCCCCTACCCTGATGAACGCCGGTCGAGCGTTGCAGCAACTCTCCGCTTGCTTCGTCATCCCCGTCGAGGATTCTATGGAGAGTATCTTCGAGGCTGTCAAATCCACGGCTCTCATCCACCAGAGCGGTGGGGGAACCGGCTTCTCCTTCTCCCACCTACGACCGAGGGGAGATGTGGTGAAGTCCACAGGGGGGATAGCCTCCGGCCCGGTCTCCTTCATGGAGGTCTTCGACGCGGCTACGGAAGCGATCAAGCAGGGTGGAGCCCGCCGAGGGGCCAATATGGCCATCCTGCGCGTCGATCACCCAGACATCATGGAGTTCATCACCGCCAAGGAGGATGGCGGCCGGTTAAATAACTTCAATATCTCGGTGGGCCTAACCGAGGAGTTCATGCGAGCCCTCAAGGAAGGGGGCCACTACCCCCTGGTCAACCCCCGCCATGGCCAGGTGGTAAACCGCCTTCCGGCAGGGGAGGTTTTCGACAAGATAGTGGAGATGGCCTGGACTAATGGAGACCCAGGCGTCGTCTTCTTGGACCGCCTAAATGAGAGCAACCCCACCCCTCAGTTGGGCGAGATCGAGAGCACCAACCCCTGCGGCGAGCAACCTCTGCTCCCCTACGAGTCGTGCAACCTGGGCTCTATAAACTTGGCCCGGATGTTGAAAGATGGCAAGGTAGATTACGAGCGGCTGGGGCGGACGGTGCGGACAGCCGTGCATTTCTTGGACAACGTCATAGACCAAAACGAATACCCCCTGCCTCAGATAGAGGAGATGACCAAGGCCAACCGGAAGATCGGCTTGGGGGTGATGGGTTTTGCGGAGATGCTCATCCGGTTAGGCATCCCCTATAACTCGGAGGAGGCGGTGAGCCTGGCTGAGGAGGTGATGGGGTTCATCCAGACCACAGCCAAGGAGGCGTCGAGTAGCCTGGCTGAAAGGCGGGGCCTCTTTCCCCACTACCCAGGCAGTATCTACGACGATAAGAGTGGACCTCGCTCCTCCCCTTGGCAAGAGAGGCCGATGCGAAACGCCACGGTGACCACCATCGCCCCTACGGGGAGCATAAGTATCATAGCCGGGACGACTAGCGGCATCGAACCCCTTTTCGCCATCACTTACGTTCGTCATGTCCTCGACGAAGATGAACTGATGGAGGTGAACCCCCTATTCAAGGAGATAGCCACCGCAGGTGGGTTCTACAGCGAAGAACTTATGCGGAAGATCGCCGAGAGGGGCACCCTCCAAGGGTTGGAGG
>DMLA01000247.1:0-2271 GCA_003453555.1 Chloroflexota bacterium
CGGGCAGGTCGAAGAGGCTAGGAGGCTCCCCCCTCAGCAAGATGCGCTGTCGCCTTTTCCCAGGCTCGGGGATAGGGATGGCCGAGAGGAGAGCCTGGGTATAATGGTGAAGGGGACGCTCGAAGATCTCCTCCACCGGCCCGGCCTCTACAATACGTCCCAAGTACATCACCAACACTCGATTGCATAGGTTTCGCACCGCGCTCAAATCATGAGAGATGAAGAGATAGGTCATCCCTAACTCTTCCTGGAGCCTTTGGAGGAGGCCGATGACGTGGATGCGGATGGACATGTCTAGGGAGGAGGTGGGCTCATCCAGGGCCACGAACTGGGGCTCGGTGATGATGGCCCGGGCTACCCCCACCCGTTGTTTCTGTCCCTCGCTCAGTTGGTGGGGGTAGCGATCCAGAAACCCGAGGTCCATATTCACCCGGATCATCGTCTCCCGCAGTCGCTCTTCCAACCGTTGCCTGCTCACCAAGTTATGGAGCCGAAGGGGTTCAGCCAGGGTGCGCCGCACGGTGAAGCGAGGGTTGAGGGAGGTATCCGGGTCCTGGAAGACCATCTGGAGGTTACGGCGCTGGGCCCTCATCTCCCTTGGGGAGAGTTTAGTTAGGTCGCTGCCGTTGAAATAGACCTGCCCCGCGGTTGGCTCGGTCAGGCGGAGGATGCAACGGGCGGTAGTAGTCTTCCCGCAGCCGCTTTCTCCCACCAGCCCCACCGTCTCGCCGGGGTAGATCTGGAAAGTCACTCCATTCACCGCCCAAAGGACTAAAGGCCCTTCTCGAAAACTCTTGACCAACTCTACGACTTTTAGCAAAGGTTCCATGATCTAACCGTAATTATGGCAGAAGACCCAATGGTCGGGTTCAACCTCTTCTCTAGGGAGATGCTCTTCCCAACAGCGGGGCAAGACGACCGGGCAACGCAAGGCGAACCGGCAACCTCGGAGGCCATAAGTCATCCCCTCGCCGAGGCTCACGTCGGCCTCCGGTATCTCTACCACCTTGTCTACCCGCAATATGGAGCGGAGAAGGTTCTGGGTATAGGGGTGACAGGGCTGAGCGAAGAGGGGCTCCACGGGAGCGGTTTCCATCACCTGGCCAGCGTACATCACCACCACCCTCTGGCAAGTCTCAGCCACCACCCCTAGATCGTGGGTGATAAGGAGGAGGGACGCCCCCGTGGCCTGTTGTACATCCTTCATCAACTCGAAGATCTGAGCCTGGATGGTGACGTCCAAACCGGTGGTAGGCTCATCGGCGATGAGGAGCTCGGGTTGGCAAGCCACCATCATGGCCACCAGAACCCGCTGACACATTCCCCTGCTCAGTTGATGAGGATAGGCTCGAGCTCGCCTCTCCGCGTCGGGGATGTCCATGCGATTCAATACCCTCACCGCTTCCTGATAGGCTTCCTTGCGACTTAGGCCCCGCTGGAGCTGATAGACCCGGGCCACCTGGTCACCTACCCGCATGAGGGGATTCAGGGCGCTGCGTATGCTCTGAAAGATCATGGCGATCTCCCGGCCTCTTACCCTGCGCATCTCCTCCTCGGTGAGACGGAGTAGATCCTTCCCCCTGAACCAGATCTGGCCCCCGGCTACTTGACCCGAGGGAGGGAGGAAACCCATCACCGTCAAAGAGGTCATAGTCTTGCCAGAGCCGCTCTCTCCTACCAGACCCACGATCTCGTTCTCCCCCACCTCGAAGGAGACCCGGTCCAGGATGGCAACCCGCCCATCGCCACTGGGGAAGGTGACGCTCAGATCCTGGATGCGCAAGAGCGCTTCCCTCTCGGCCATGATCAGCGTTCCTCCCGAGCGGTGATATCCCGCAGGCTGTCGCCCACCAGGTTGAAACCGAGGGCGGTGAAGACGATAACGGCACCAGGGAAGACAGAGGTCCACCACTGACCAGAGATGATATTCTGCGCTCCTTCGCTCACTAACACACCCCACTCCGGGGTGGGCGGACGGATGCCCAAACCCAGGAAAGCGAGCCCCGAGGCGTCTAGTATGGCCCAGCCTAGGCAGAGGGTAGCCTGCACTAGGCTGGGGGTCAGACAGTTGGGCAACAAGTGAAGATACATGATCCGCCATTCCGGGTTGCCGACACAGCGAGCGGCCTCGGCGTAGCCCAACTCCCGGGCGGAGAGGATCTCACCCCGGGTGAGGCGTATAAAGTAGGGGATATAGGCGATGGCGATAGCGATGATGACGTTGGGGATGGTATTGCCCAACATGGCGGTGATAGCCATAGCCAGGATGAA
>DMLA01000247.1:2651-6157 GCA_003453555.1 Chloroflexota bacterium
GAGAGGGTGCCCACCAGGGAACCGACCCCCAGGGCTATGATGACTACCGAGAAAGTGATGAGCAGATCTAGTCGAGCGCCGTGGACCACTCGGGAGACGATATCTCGGCCGAAGTTGTCGGTGCCCATGGGGTGGTCAGCCGAGGGGGGTTGTAATTTCAACTCTGGGTTGGTCTGCAACGGGCCATATGAGACCAAGACCGGCCCGATGGCGGTCATGAGGAACACAATAGTCAAGACGAGCAAGCCGGCGAGTAGCATGCGGTGCTCGCGGACCACACGCCAGAGACGGCGCAAGAGACCTTCCTCGGATGCTACCCTCGGTTGAAGAGCCGCGGCCTCCACACTCACAATCTCAACTCCTCCCTCAGCCTAACGAGCCGGTACCACTTCTTTCCAGGTGGCGGATCACCCCAATCGGATGCGAGGATCGATCAAGCTATATAAGAGATCGATCGCCAGGTTCAACATCACATACAGGGCAGCGATGAGAAGGACGAAACCTTGGATAGCCTCAAAGTCTTTATTCACCAGGGCCATCCAGGCGTAAGAGCCAAGGCCAGGCCAAGCGAATATCTGCTCCACGAGGACGCTTCCAGCCATGAGATAGCCGAATACGATGCCAATGGTGGTCAGGATGGGAATCAGGGCGTTACGCAGAGCATCCCGGAAGAGGATCTCTCGATAGGGAACCCCGATGGTGTGGGCTGTGCGGATGAAGTCAGAATTGAGCACATCCAGCATGGCCGCCCGAACGATTTTGGTGATGGGCGCACTCACAACGAAGGCCAGGGTGACGGCCGGCAAAAGGAGGTGGCCTAGGCTGCTGCGCAAGGAGGCCAAATTGCCGGTCAATAGGCTATCTACCACATAGATGCCAGTGATGCGTGTTGGTGGTTGGATGCCCACATCGAGTCGGTCCAAAGGCGCTGCTGCCCAACCCAAGCGGAAATAGAAGAAGTAAATGAAGACTAGAGCCAACCAGAAGAGAGCGGTGGAGGCTCCCAAGATGGCGATTCCACGAATGATCTGATCTAAAAGCGAGTTCTGCTTGATGGCCCCCAGTACGCCCAAAATATGGCCCACGACCACAGCCATCAGGGTAGCTGCCAGGGCCAGTTCCAGGGTAGCGGGCAGGCGCTGCGTGAGGTCCTTGCGCACCGGTTGCCCCGTGCGCCAGCTCTTGCCCATCTCTCCCCGGGCCAACTTGGCCACGTAGTTGTAGAACTGGACTGGCAGAGGTTGATCTAGCCCCATCTCGTGCTCTAGAGCGGCCAAGAGCTCCGGTTTAGCGTAGGGGCCTAGGCGAACAGCAGCCGGATTGCCGGGCAGGATGCGGGTGAGGATGAAGACCGCCACGATCACCCCGAAAAGGGTGACGGCAGCCAAAAAGAGTCGCCGAGTAACGTATCGACGGAGTGAAACCATAACCTACACCTAACTCATATACCCCTGGGAGGATAAACCAGGGGTTGGGGAATGTGGGGCCACCGATGGCGGCCCCACACATAGGCCGTACGCGCCTACTCGACTTCACCCATGTAGGAAAAGCGGAGGCAGAGGTCGTCCAACTTGGCGAAGCCGGTGAAATCCTTGCTCACGGCCACGATCCAGTCGGGCTGATGGAGGAAAGCCCAAGGGGCCTCCTCGACGATGAGTTTCTGGGCCTCGTCCATGTACTCCGTTCGCTTGGCCTCATCCACGGTCCAGGTGGCCAATTCGATGAGCTCATCCACCCTCTCGTTGCAGTAGTCGGCGTAGTTAGTGAAAGCGCCGCACTTCAAGAGGAAGGTGAGTTGAAAGGCGGGATCGTTGCCCCAGGAGTACCAGTCGTGGATGAAGAAGGGTAGTTCGTGGGCGTTGAGTTTGCCGAAGAAGTCGGCGTCGGTCATCTTGTTGATGGTGACGTTCACCCCGAACTGCGCCAAATTCGATTGGATCCAGACCGCGGCGTCCACATCCCAAGGGATGGAGAGGCGGACAGCCAGTTCCACATCGAAGCCCCCGCCGTAGCCCGCCTCGGCCAAAAGCGCCTTGGCCGTATCCAAATCGGTGTCGTAGTGCCAATGTTTGTCAGTGTGGGTGGGCATCCCCACGGGGATGGGGCTGGTAGCCTTCTGGGCGTAGCCGTAGAGCGACTCCTTGATGATGGTCTCGTAGGGGATGGCGTAAGAGATGGCCTGGCGTACCTTCACGTTGTCGAAGGGCGCGATCTTGTTGTTCATACCCAGATAGAAGAGCCGAGTGTATTTGATGTCATATACCTTCACGTTAGGGTCGGCCTTCAGGGCATCAACATCCTTGAAAGGCAAGCCCAGGGCCAAGTCGATGTCCCCTTTCTTCAGGAGCAACTCCCGGTCCTCCGGGGAGGGCACCACCTTGGCGATGATCTTGCGGTTCTGGAAGAATTCAGGCCCCTGCCAGTAGTTGGGGTTGGGCTCAAACCAGTACTCCACTCCGGGCTCCCATTTGCTGATCACATAGGGGCCGCTAGGGTTGGTGTTGAGCCGGTACCAGTCGAAGGCCCAAGGGTCATCGGCTGTGGCGTGGGCAGCGGTGGTCTTCTCATCCATAGCCCCGAAGACCTGGAAGGCCAGGAGGGGCTTGAAGAGGGCGGCGGGTTGATCGAGGTGGATCTCCAGGGTGTAGTCGTCCACCACCACCACGTCGTCCACGCTATCGAAGCCCATGAACTGCACCAGGAGAGGGATGTAACTCCTAGGTGCGGTTATGGCCCGGTCGAAGGTGTGTTTGAAGGAGTGGGCGGTTATGGGGTTGCCGTTGGCGAACTTGGCTCCCTCCCGGATCTTAAAGGTGGCTACCAAGCCGTCTGGTGACATGGTCATCGACTCGGCCAAGCCAGGGCCGTACTCCAACGTCCCCTCTAGGACACCCTCCTCGGCTCCCGGTTCGAGCACCTGAAGGAGCAGGGGCTCATAGAAGTTGGCTGTGGCGTAGTAGCCGAAGTCGCTGCGGAACTCCATGGGCTCGATGTGATCGATGTCGCTGTCCATGGCTATCACGATGACCGGCTTGGCACGCGCCAGGAGTTCCTCCGCTTTCTCGGCGCTGGGGATGAGGAGCTTCCAACCGGGATGGATCAGTCTGGCCATCACCACCTGGGCAAAGGTGGGGTCCTCCGTATGCTTCTCGTTGGTGGCCATCTGGATGGCCGGATAGGCGGCCCCACTACCTAGGTACTTCTCCGCCAGTGTCCACAGGTTGTCGCCCAGCTTCACTGTATAGATTACCTCTTGCCCCAGCGGGGCAGCGCTGGCCATGCTCAACCCGTAGACCGCCAGCAGCGCGGCCAAGAGAGCCAAAATCATGATCCTCTTAGACATCTGTTGCCTCCTTGTGGCAAGAAACTACTTCAAGAACACCACTTCTTTCTCCTTCGATAGGCATCCCTCCTTTCTACACCATCCTAAGGCCCAGGCTACTTGATAGAGTGGAGCAGGTAACAGGCCGTAGGCTAACGAACGCAGCGGAAACCAACATCGTCGT
>DMLA01000251.1:0-1800 GCA_003453555.1 Chloroflexota bacterium
CATAAGGGGCGATCTCTCTAAACTGGATACCCTAACAGAACACGGTTTTCGACAGTTGGAGATCGGCTTCTTCGAGGCCCAATCTCTGTCCCTGGTTATGGAGTTCGTCCGCCGGGAAAGGCTCGCCTACGGCTTCCACGACCCCCTGCCCCGACTTCCCTCCTTCGACTACCCCTTCCTTACCGACCCCGATGAAGAGAAACGGGCTACCACTCTTGACTCCTTGCGCAGGACCCTAGAGACAGCCGTTAAGTACCAGGCGCTCTATGTGGTGGGGCATCTCCCTTCCGTTATCTGGCATCCCAAGCCCGGTTTAGATGAAGAGAGCATTATGGCCTTGGCTCAGGATAGTTGTTCTAGGCTTGCCTCCTGGAGTGAGGAGGCCGGAATCCATATACTCTTGGAGAACGTGGGGCCCAACCCCTATTTCTACCGGGCCGAGTCGTTCGGGGAGATCTTTCAGGCGCACCCGGCGTTGCGTTTCTGCCTCGATATCGGACACCTTCACCTTACCGCTCTTCACACCGGACTGGACCCCTTCGACTTCGCCAAGAAATTATCCCCTTATACCGACCTCATCCACGTCTATAACGCTACCCGGGAGACATATGGCCTCTACCATCATGTCCCTGCTCACCCTTCCCAGCGGCCTGAGGCGGGCTGGGCAGATATCCCCAATATCCTCCGCTCGGCTCTTAGCAGAGCACCATCCTGCACCATCGTCTTCGAGCACACCCCTCAATACCCGGCCGACAAGACTTTCGTCGCCGAAGGGATCGAATGGGTCAAGAGACTAGCCTTAACTCAATAGAAGAGGCCACCCCATATAGGGTGGCCTTTTCCCTCTTTAAGCCTCGGTATCCAGGATCAAGGTCACTGGGCCATCGTTGGCGATGTTGACCAACATCATGGCTCCGAACCTGCCGCTCTCTACCTGGAGCCCCACGGCCCGCAAAGAGTCGATGAACCTTGCCACCAATGGCTCCGCCACCTCTGGAGATGCGGCGGAGATGAAACTGGGACGGCGTCCTTTTCTTGTGTCGCCATAGAGGGTGAACTGCGAGACAACCAGTGCCTGAGCCCCGACATCCAGAGCAGAGAGGTTAAACTTGCCCTCTTCATCGGCGAAGATGCGCAAGTGAGCGATCTTCTCCGCTAAGTATCTGGCTTCCCTCCCCGAATCGCCCTGAGCGACCCCTAGAAGGATCACCAACCCCTTACCGATCTCCCCTACCCTCTCCCCCTCTATGGAGACAGAAGCCTCCCTCACCCTTTGCACCACGGCACGCATCTCTTTCGCCCTTTCGTTTGCACGATTCTCGGAGATGTGGTATCTTTAGAGGCGCTTTTCCTCTTGGAGGGTATCTATGATCAAACTTCTCATGAGTTGGGACATCCGGCCTGGTAGAGAAGCCGATTACATGGAGTTCATAACTGAGGAGTTCGCTCCTGAGATGGTGAGACTGGGCATCCAACCCACGGAGGCTTGGTATACCATCGCTGGGAACGGGCCCCAGATGCTCTCTGGCGGGATCACCGAAGATCAAGAAACGATGATCAATATCCTGAAAAGCGAAGAGTGGCAAGAACTAGAAGAGAAACTTCTCACCTACGTGATAAACTATGAATATAAGATCATCCCCGCCAGCGGCAATTTCCAACTCTAACCCTCTCTTCGGCGCTTGGCAAGTGACCCTTTAACCCTCCGAGCCCTCTTCCGCCATTTTTGATCTTCCGCTCCCCTTGCTTTCCTCCTTAGACGGCCCTTTGTCTCTCTCCGAGGTGGGCGCGGGACGCCTG
>DMLA01000251.1:2135-7199 GCA_003453555.1 Chloroflexota bacterium
CCTGGCCCGGTACTTGCCAGGCCGGGCTCGCCAGACCGGGGATGGTCGGTGACATAGAACCCCGGCCCCTTAAATATGATCCCTACGGGATAGATGACCCGTCGCACGGCCCCTCCGCAGTGGGGACACCTTTTCACAGGCTCAGAGGCCATAGATTGATGTCGCTCGAATCTGTGACCACAATCGTCACACTCATACTCGTAGATAGGCATAGAGACCTCCGCTTTACCCCTTCCTTCTATTAAAGGTGTAGTTACTGCCTTCTTTAGTCTTGGCAAGTAGTACCTCGGCCACGACCTTACAGAGAGGCCTATCGTCGTCGATAACCAGTACCTTCGCCTTCTCCAACAGCACACCCCTCTCCACTTTTGAGCCCCATTGCCCAAAGGAGTCATCAATTACAAAATTATACAAAATTGCTCCCTGGAGAGCAAGTTTTACTCTTTCCAGGTAGAGATGAAAGAGGCTGCCCCTGTGGCAGCCCTCTTTCTGCCATCTAGGGAGTGTTTAATCCTCTATGTATCTCTCCACCAGAGGACCGACGATGAGGTATCTGAAATCGCGACCTAGGAGAGAGGCATAGGCTCCGTATAAGCCATAGATGATAAGGAGACCCCAGAGGAGGAAAAGCGCACAGATGGGGACCAGGGAGAAGAAGGCTATGATCCCCTCGCCCTCCCCCCGGAGGTTTAACAGCGCCGCGAGGCCTATCCCCCCGAAAAGGGTGGCCAGGTAGCAGAAGAGCCCTGCCATCCAAATCAATAGCCCAAGGAGTTGATAGGCCACAGCCTGAAGGGCTTGGAAGGCCACATATTTTGACTTCTCCTTCTCCAGGAGCCATATGAGAGCCGCAGCGATGACCCCCATCCAGTTGGCGATGATCAGCCCGTGGGCCAGGGCAGCGGCTATCCGCTCATTTGTTTTCGGTTCCGCCATCTCCGTTACCTCCTCATTTCCATCTAGTCAATATTGTCTTCCGGTGGAAGAGTCCCACCGTCAAGCGAAGCATCACTTAGTACACTACTGGTTGCACCTCTAGGAATTCCCACGAGTCCCAGTGACTTTCCGGGAACTCCTAGGCTCTCATGGAACTTTACGCCTCCCGCAGCGCCCGCACCACCTGTGCCAGGCTCGGTCGCTTGCCGTACATCAAAAGCCCCATGCGGAACACCTTGGCCCCTGCCCACAGCACGGCCGGGATGGAGATGAGGAGCACCACGATGCTGCCTACGATGTCCACCGCCGGCACCTCGGTCATAGGAAAGCGCAGCATCATGGTTGTCGGTGCGGTCAGGGGGAACCAGGAGAGAACTCGGAACAAGGGCATATTCGGATTGGAGAACATGAAACTGCCCAGCATCAGCGGGATAGCGGCCATCAGGGAGAAGATACCCGCCAGTTGCTGCGACTCCTGCATGGTGGTGCCTAGCGCCCCCACCGCCCCCATCAGCACGGCATAGACCAGAAAGCCCAAAAGGTAATAGACCAGCCCCAGGGCAAAGACCTCTGGGCGCGCCAATAATGGGATGCTCACACCCAGTAGGCTCACCGCCCCACGGCTCAGCCCAAAGGCCGAAACCAGCCAGATCACCACCTGTGTCAGCCCCAGCGCTCCCAAGCCTAACACCTTCCCTGCCAGCAACTCCTGCGCCGTAACTGAGGAGAGAACGATCTCGATGACCCGGCTCGTCTTTTCCTCGGCCACGCCCCGCAGCAGGTAGCCTGAGGAGGTGAAGATGGTCATGATGAGCAGCACACCCAGGAAGTAGGGCACCATGAGATTGAGGGCGGTGCCCAGCGGCCCTCCCTGGGGCTGACCTTCGGCCTCCAGGCTCACCAGCACCGGCTTAATGGGGTCGGCCAGCCGTTTCCGCAGGGCCGGGGCCACCTCGTCCCGCAGCAAGTGGTCCACAAAGAACCTGCGCACTGAGGCTGAATCCTCCATCACCGCCGCACTGAAGCCGCTACCCCTGCTGAAGATCATCACCTGGCCGCTCTCCACATAATTCTCGGGGATGACAAACAGGATGGTGACTTCATCGGACTGGAGGGCTGCCCGTCCCATATCCTCGTCGGCGAAGGCAACGAAGGCCCCCTCGTAAGCGGGAAGGATGGGGGTGAACGCACCAGACTCGTCAACAATCCCAACCCCCTTCGTATCGGGGGCGAAGTGGCGCTCGAGGAAGGCGGAGGCCTGCCCGCCGAAGAAGGCCGCGACCAGCAGACCCAGCATCCCCAAGAGCGGCACCAGCGCGGTCATGATGATGAAACCGGCACGGCGCACATTGACCAGATACTCGTGTCGGGCGATAACCCCTATCTTACGCATCCTTCCCCTCCCTCACCACAGCGATGAAAATCTCCTCTAGCGGCACGGTGGCCACCTCGAACGCCTCCACGGGGATGTTCCGCTCCACCAGCGTCTGCAACAACTCCTGGGGCGTGATGCCCTCCAAAGTGAGGGTGAAAGTATCGTCGCGCCGTTCCATCCGGGCCACCCCGGGTAGCACATCGAGGGCGGTGGGCGTGCGCAACCGCACAGCGTGGGGGGCGTGACGGCGCTTGATCTCATCCAGTGGGCCGTAAAGCACCGCCCGCCCGTGGTTGATGAGCAGGATGCGGTCACACAGGGCCTCCACCAGGTTCATCTGGTGGGTGCTCAGCACCACCGTCTTGCCCTCCCCCTGCAACTCCCGGATCAGCCCCTTGCCCAGTTCCACGTTGATCGGGTCCAGCCCCAGGAAGGGCTCATCGAGGATGAGGAGTTCTGGGTCGTGGACCAGGCTGGCCACGAACTGGAGTTTCTGCTGCATCCCCCGGCTGAGATCCTTGACCCTGCGGTCGGCCCAGTCAACCAATTCGACCCGCTCCAACCAAGCCAGGGCTCGCGGGCGGGCGACGGGGCGGGGTATCCCCTTGAGTTCGGCCAGGTAGACCAGTACCTCGAGCACCCTGAGGTCGCGATAGAGGCCCCGTTCCTCGGGCAGGTAGCCGATGCGCTCCCTGTCCGTCCCTGGCGGTTGTCCCAGAACCTCTACCCTGCCCTCGTCAGGCCTGAAGATGTCCATGACGGTGCGGATAGCGGTCGTTTTTCCGGCCCCGTTGGGGCCCAGCAGTCCGAAAATCTCCCCCTCATAGACCTCGAAAGAGAGCGCGTCCACAGCGGTGAAGCCGTTGTAGCGCTTCACCAGGTTGTGCACTTCGAGCATCTTCTGAGTCATATCATCTCCCCAACTTGCTGAGGTTTCTCGATCCTCGCTCTGCTTCACTATCAGGTTACTAAAGGGACAAGTATCACGTGGAGCAATATATCGGCGGAGAAATGAGCCAGCATGGCCGACTCCAAGCCCCGCTTCCAGTAGAGGTAGCCGAAGGCCAGCCCGGCGATCCCGTTGAGGACTATGGCGCGAGTTACAAGGAGAGGTGTCAAAGGCGCCAGTTGCGCCGTGGCTGGCAGATGACCTAGACCGAAGAGCACACTGGCCACTATGATGACCAACCACATCCCCCCCGCTGTGGGTGTGCCTTCTGCATCCTTCCACACCCGGGAGAGAAGCCAAGCCAAAAGGCTGACCATAAAGAGCCGGAGAAGTATCTCCTCGTCGATCCCGCCGTAGAAGGAGGCCAAGAAGCCCTGCCAAGGAGAGGGCCGTTCCACCTCCTGGAAAGCGGCGAGGTAGGGCGCGAATACAACCATGTCCAGGAGGATGATAATTAGCCCGGCACCTAACCCCAAGAGGATGGAGGGGAGAAGAATGGCTCTCCCTCGCTCGTCCACCCTCTCTCCTCGCAGCCAGCCCTCCAGGATAGGTGCCCCTAGCCCTACCCTTCGCGCACAGAGCAACCCCACCCCTATGGCCAAGGCCAAGAGGACTATATTCTGGAGGATCCCCAGGAGCAAGAGCAGAGGAAAAGGTATGGGTATCTCCTCCGGCAGCCCTCCCAGCAGGGTGAACTGATAGGGGATAACAGCCACCACTCCCACAATGCCGGCCCCTAGAAGTATGAAGAACTCCCGCCAGAATGGAGCCTTGTCTGACACCTGTGACCTTTTAGGTGTTAGTTCAGCCATCTCTTCCCTCCCATCCAATTTCGCTCAAAACCAACCGGCCACCACATTTAGGGCCAGCACCATAGAGGTGATTTCACTCTTGACCCTCAAAGGCAACCAAAGGGCATAGATCAATGGGATCAAAAGCCCCTACCAATTCTGCCCTGAGTACCCTTCCCACTCCTCCAGTTGTTTCTCCAAAGCCTCCCTTATTTCCCCAGCCTCATACCCCAGGCTAAGGGCCTCTAGGAGAGCATTATCGATTATGGCCCGCAACCGCTCTTTCCGCATCTCCGCCAATCGCCCCTCATCGGGCCGCGCGGCGATGAAGGTACCTCGACCCTGCTGGGTGGAGATCACCCCTTGGCTATCCAGTTCGCGATAGGCATGAACCACGGTGTTAGGGTTCACCCGCAGGTCTACAGCCAGTTGGCGGATGGTAGGCAATTGATCCCCCGGCTTGACCCTCCCGGTGGCTACCAGGTGCTTGATCTGCTCTATTATCTGGGCGTAGATAGGTACGCCGCTTTCGTGATCCACTTGGATTTCCATCTCTCCCCACACCTTCTTAGCAATCTATTATATCAGAAAGTGCCCTGACTATTCTTTCTCAGAGAGCGCGCGCCGGATAGCCCGCACTTCATCTAAGAGAGCGCTGAGAACATCGGCCCCAGCCATAGAAACCGTTTCCACTTCCGCTTGGGTGGGAGCCATGGCTCCCCTGAAGCGCCTTAGAGCCGTACTTACCGTCTCGTATACCTCCTGGACGTTGGATAGGCCGACCAGGCTCTCCTCAGCACCTGTCTGTCCGCTTCTCCCTGCCGTCTGGATGTCCAGTGTGCCTATACCCAGCATCCGGTCGAAGGGGTCGCGTTTGACCTTGAGGTTGGTGACTGTGCGGTAAGGGACGTGCTTCACCGACTTGGTCCACACGCCCCCGTGCACGATCACTTCATCTTCTAGGATGCGGTACTCGAGGCTCCGGTAGTAGAAAGGGATGATGATAAAGGCCG
>DMLA01000251.1:7631-7993 GCA_003453555.1 Chloroflexota bacterium
GGCTATCAATCCGATCAAGGCGTAGACTATTTGGAGTTTCGTCAGGTAGTTCCGCTCCGGTCTTAACTCCTGCAATGCTGTCATCTGCCCTCCCTTTCTTCTTGGGGCCTGGCCAACAAAATTAGTAGCAAGTTCGAGGTTGGCCCCGCTGTTCTTCTAACGCCTTAATGATCTCCCAGCAGAAGGCGCATCGATATATTCTACTAATTACATTTAGGCAATATTTCACCCCTTTGTCAAGCCGCTGGTATTTCTCATCTCCAATGCGACAAATAGACGGCAAAGGGTCTCGATATGCTAACCCTCTGCTGCCTCCAGTTGCACACCGCCTATCCCTCGGGATCCCGTCCCGCAGGGATCCT
>DMLA01000102.1 GCA_003453555.1 Chloroflexota bacterium
ACGACGATGTTGGTTTCCGCTGTGTTCGTTAGTCTCTGGCACACTTCTCCCTAGCGGCAAGTAGATGAACTTCTTAGAGCCGCCTGCATGGGGAGACCAGGCTCAACTGGGCTATAGAAAGGAGGGATGACTATAGAGGGGAGCGAGCCAGCACATCGGAAGTGATTTTACGCCTTAAGGAGGAGGTAAAGAGATGTCGAAGAGGATTATCTGTGTGGGGCTGGCGGCTTTACTTTTGCTCACGCTGGTGGTGAGTGTAGCGGGCGCTGCCCCGTTGGAGCAAGAGGTGGTCTACACGGTGAAGCTGGGCGACACCCTGTGGGACTTAGCGGAGAAGTACTTGGGCAGCGGTTTCGCTTGGCCAGCCATCATGTCGGCCACCAACACGAAGCACCTGGAAGATAGCACCTACGCCAAGATCCTCAACGCCGACCTCATCCACCCGGGGTGGAAGTTCCTCATCCCCAGCGCTGAGGATGCCGAGGAGTTCCTAGCCACCTACGACCCCAGCAAGCCGGAGTTGCTCTTCGGCGCTGGCCCCAAGGGCAAGCTCGTGGTCGCAAGCTGGTGGACGGCGGGCGGTGAGGCCGAGGGGCTCACGGGGCTGTTCGATATCTATGCCTCGAAGTACCCTGACGTCGAGATCGTCAATGCCACCGTGGCCGGTGGAGCCGGTTTCGTCTTCAGGCCCGTGCTCAAGACCCGCCTGATCGCCGCCGATCCGCCCGATACCTTCCAGTTGCACGCCGGTCTGGAAGTGGAGGGTTACAGCCCGGAGCAATACTTGGAGCCACTGGACGACATCTACGCGGCCGAGGGGCTGGAGGAGGCCTTCCCGGCGGACCTGCTGACCATGCTCAAGTACAAGGGCCATTACTGGGGGGTCCCGGTCAACATCCACCGCTCCAACATCCTCTGGTACGACAAGTCGATCTTCGCTGAGGCAGGACTGACGCCGCCGACCACCTGGGACGAGTTCTTCGCCGTAGCCGATGCGCTGAAGGCCAAGGGCATCGTGCCCTATGTCATGGGCACCAGCGGAGGCTGGGAGGCCCCGCATGTCTTCGAGGACGTCCTGGCGGGCACGTGTGGGGCCGAGAAGTACAACGGCCTCTGGACCGGCGCGGTCCCCTGGACCGACTCCTGCGTCGCCCAGGCACTGGAGAACTTCAAGAGGATGCTCACCTACGTCAACACCGACCATCCGGCCCTCAGCTGGGACGGGGCAGGCCACTACCTCATTGACAACAAGGGCGCCATGATGATCATGGGCGACTGGACCAACGGTTGGTTCATGGCCGAGGGCTACACGGACTACGGTTGGGCTCCGCCGCCGGGCACCAAGGGCATCTTCGTCGCCCTGTCGGATAGCTTCGCCCTGCCGAAGGAAGCCCCGAACCGCGACAACGCCATTGCCTGGGTCAAGGTCTGCGGCTCCAAGGAAGGCCAGGAGGCCTTCAACCCCAAGAAGGGTTCCATCTGCGCCCGTACCGACTGCGACCCGGCCCTGTTCAACGAGTACCTGAAGTCGGCCATGGCTGACTGGGCCGTGGATGCCATCGTGCCCAGCCCGGTCCACGGCGCGGCGGCCATCGAGTCCTGGGTCACCGACTTCAAGGATGCCATCGTACTCTTCGTGACCAGTGGTGACGTGGCCGGCACCCAGGCTGCCCTGCAGCAAGCCTGCGTGGAGGCTGGGGTCTGCCAGTAACCTTTCCTTGAACGGAGCGAATGAGGCAGCCCGAGTGGGCCGGGCTGCCTCATTCCACGCCTAGGAGGAGTTGTATGCGACGTTTGGACTGGGAGCGAATCACTCCATTTCTGTTGATCCTACCCTCGGCCATCGCTATCGCCATCTTCGTGTATGGCTTCATCGGCTTCACCGGCTTTGTCTCTCTGACTAAATGGAACAAGCTGCTCCCTGATTTCTCCCTGGCCGGCCTGCGCAACTACCAGACGCTGTTTGCCAACCGACGCTTCCAGATAGACATGCGGAACATGGTGGTCTTTACCGCGCTGTTCCTCATCTCATGTCTGGCCATCGGTTTCCTGCTGGCCGTCCTGCTCGACCAGCGCATCAAGGGCGAGAACCTCTTCCGCAGCATCTTCCTGTTTCCCATGGCCATCTCCTTCATCGTCACGGGCATAGCCTGGCGCTGGTTGCTCAACCCTGGCAGCGCTGAGATGGGCAGCACAGGGGTCAACTTGCTGTTCGAGAAGGTAGGGTTAGGTTTCTTTAAGACTGGTTGGTACACCGATCCCGAGATCGGAATCAAGGCTGTGGTCATCGCGGCCGTTTGGCAGATGTCCGGATACGTGATGGCCATGTACCTAGCCGGCCTGCGGGGCATTCCCGAGGAGCTACGGGAGGCGGCGCGGGTGGACGGAGCCAGCGACCTGCAGATCCTCTGGCATGTCATCGTACCGCTCCTGCGCCCTATCACCCTCGGCGCCGTCATCGTCCTGGGACATATCGCCCTCAAGATTTTCGACCTGGTCGTGGCCATGACCGGCCCAGGCATAGGCTTTTCCTGTGATGTGCCGGCCTACTTCATGTGGGATACAACCTTCCAGAGCAACCGCTTCGCTCAAGGGGCTTCTATCGCTACCATTCTGTTGGTGATGGTCGGGATCCTTATCGTTCCGTATCTGACGTATAGCCTTGGCAAGGAGGCTGAGATATGATAGCGAAAACGCGTTCCTGGCGTGAGGGGTTGAGGCTGAGGGTGCGGTGGCCGCGCTTGTTAATCTACGCTACCTTGATTGCTTGCGCCGCATTTTACCTGATGCCCGTTTACGTCCTCGTCATCACTGGGATGAAGAGCTTCACCGAGGTCAACCTCTACCGTATGTGGGACCTGCCGTCGGGGCTACATTTCGACAGCTTCAAAAAGGCTTGGTTCGGCGGCTTCGGGTTTGAGGGAATTTCCTCGAACTTCTTCAACAGCGTCTACCTCACCATCCCGGCCACGCTCATCTCGGCCATGCTGGGCTC
Organism: Chloroflexota bacterium; assembly: GCA_003453555.1. GTDB lineage: Bacteria > Chloroflexota > Anaerolineae > UBA7937 > UBA7937 > UBA7937. Next base: position 2,996 of record DMLA01000102.1, read on the forward strand.
GATAAACGGCTACGTGCTATCCAAGTGGAGGTTCCGTGGCTCAGATGTCCTTTTCACGCTGCTTCTCTTCGGGATGTTCATCCCCTATCAGAGTATCCTCATCCCGCTGGTACAGGTGCTGTACAAGATGGGGTTATACGGCACCATACCGGGCCTCATATTTGTCCATGTAGTTTATGGCATCCCCATCTGCACCCTCATCTTTCGCAACTACTACGCTACTGTGCCCACCGAGCTGATCGAGGCGGCTAAGATAGATGGGGCGACGATTTTCGGCATCTATCGTCATATTCTCTTCCCCCTATCGTTGCCCGGCTTCGCAGTGGTGATGATATGGCAGTTCACTTCTATCTGGAACGATTTCCTGTTCGCGGTCACTATAGCCCAAAACCCTGACATTCAGCCCCTCACCGTAGGATTGAACAACCTGGCTGGCAGCTACATCGTGGAGTGGAATGTGCAGATGGCCGGGGCACTTATGGCGGCTCTGCCCACCTTGTTGGTGTACATCTTCCTGGGGCGCTACTTCATGCGCGGGCTACTGGCCGGGTCTCTGAAGGGATAGGAGAGAATAAATATTATGGAAAATGCAGAGGCATACCTCCGTGATGTCTCCGAGGTACTGCTACAATTGCCGCATGACCGCATCACCGATGTGATCGCCGTCTTGGAGCAGGCACGGGCGGAGGGACGGCGAATCTTTGTCTTTGGCAATGGCGGAAGCGCGGCCACCGCCTCCCACTTCGCCTGCGACCTGGGCAAGGGCACGGTGCAGGAAAGCCAGCCGCGCTTCAAGGTGATGGCCCTGAACGACAACATCCCGCTGTTGACGGCCTATGCCAACGACTTCGGTTACGAGACGGTCTTCGCCGAGCCGCTGGCCTCTCTCTCTGAGCCAGGCGACGTGGCCATCGGCATCAGCGCCAGCGGCAATTCGGCCAACGTGCTGCGGGCGATGGATGTGGCCCGTGAGCGTGAGCTCGTCACCGTTGGCCTCACGGGCTTCCAGGGCGGCAGGCTCAAGGACAAGGTTGACATCTGTATCATCGTGCCCTCCGATTCTATGCAGCAGATTGAGGACGCACACCTGGTGATACTGCACGCCATCTTCCTGGCGCTGTGCTAGCAAGGAGTGAAATGGAAGGGGAGCGACTCCTGCTGGCTCTCGATTTCGGTGGCACGAAGCTCTCGGCTGCTGTTGCCGT
>DMLA01000140.1 GCA_003453555.1 Chloroflexota bacterium
TAAAGAATTACCGGTCTTTTCAATTCCACCCCTTATAATTTGAGGGAGTCCAGATAATCTTGGAGTATCACCACGGCGGCCACAGCGTCGATGCCCAGGCGCCTTTTCCTCTTACCGCCCTCGGCCAGAGCCCTGACCGCTCGCACGGTGCTCAACCTCTCGTCCCAGAGGATCACCGGCAGTCCGAGATGAGCCTCTATCTGGGCAGCGAAAGCCTCCGCTTTCTTGGCCTCTCTGCCCGCCGTGCCATTTAGACGTCGAGGGAAACCGACCACGATAGCCTCTACCTCGTACTCCTCAGCCAGGCAGGCGATAGCCTCCAGGTCCTTCTCCACTGAGCGGCGTTCGATCACCTCAATACCTCTAGCCAGCACCCGACTGGGGTCGCTGACCGCAACCCCGATCCTCCGTTCCCCTAAATCGAGGCCCATCAGCCGCATCTATCTCTCCTGGGGCATGACGACGAAGGAGATGCGAAAGGGGATCAAGGGCAACCGGGGCCACCAACCAGGCAACACCTCCACCGAGGGCTCCTCCGCCAGTTCTAATCGGCGGTCCAGATAAGCCACCGCATCGGCTATCGACTTCCCGGTCAGATGCTCCTTCATCTCCCCCTCGTCGATCCTCATCATCACCTGCCCTCTAGCGGTAATCTGGAAGACAACCTGCTCGCCCCCAGCCTCGGTCACCCCTTCAGAGCGAAACCCTATCTCCTTGGAGAGTAGTAGGAACCCCTCGCTCATCGAAGATTCCAGCGCTGCGAGAGCCAGACGGCGCGCATCTTCCTCGGCGACGGCTATCCCCCTGGCCAAAACACGCATATCCAAGGTAAGAGAATCCGCCACCTCCTCTACGAACTTATCATAGGTCTCTATGAGGACGATCAACTCTACCGACTCAGGCGGCAAGTAGGCTCCCTCCAGTTGGGAGACCAAACCGTTGTATCCTTCCTGCCTGAGGCGCCGCATCAACATATCTTTCACCTGTTCTTTGTCCTCGTTAGTCACATAGGAGACCTGCTTCATGGTACCACCCTGAGTAGGGGAGTCGTTGATCACGTTCACTTGCAAGGCTATCGTCCCCTCTACCCGGTTAATGGTCCAGGCGGGGACGTTGCCACTGGGCCCAGGCTCCAAAGCCTCCACCATCACCCGGGCCTGTCCCCCTACCACAGGCGGCAGACTGACATCCTTTGAGGTACGGAACCTTACGCTTGTACCCGTGCTGGTGCTGACGACGGTGCCGGAGATAACGGTAGTGGCTCCGCTTGTCTTATTGATGAAGATCACCTCCCCCTGAGCGTAGCCATCGGGGACATCCTTCTTGGCGGTGCAAGCGATCTGCTCCCGGCCCGTAACCTCCACCTCTTTGATAGCCGCGGGCAAGACCAAGTTCACAAAATCTATCTCCTCCAGATTCGGGTCCGCTCGCACCGTCAGCGTCTCTTCTAAAGGGTAGGTTAAGGGCTTGAGGGTAAGGGTGGCGCTAGGAACCAGAAGACAGAAGCCGGCCAAAAGAAGGAGGAAGACACCACCCAAGAGGCCGAAGAAGAGAACGGCCTCCCCTCTCTGCATGGCTACTTTTCCCCTGGGATCCTGTAAGGAAGCCGGTCGCGTTGGAGGACGGCGGGCTTTCTCGGGAAGGAGCCTCTTCAAGCGAGGGCGGCGAGGGGGCCAACGGCTCCTTTGAGCCTTCTCCACCGAGGGGAAGGTGGGAAAGCCCAGTTCTCGAGCCGATGTTCCTAGAGTCCAATCCTGGGTGACCAAAGCCACCCTTATGGGGGGGTCATCCATCAGTCGCTCCAAAAGCCTGAGGTGCATCCTGTTTTTGAGCCCTCGGCAGTTAGGAGGTACTACAAGGATAACTTTCCCTGTCTGAGCAGCGGATAGACGATGGCGTATGGTGGCAAAGTCGTCATCGGCTTCGAGATAGATCACTTGCTGCGCCGTGGCATCGATCCGAGGTGTAGATAAACCCATCTCTCTTAAGGACGTCGGTATCCCACGACGTCAACCCCTACCTCCATGAACTACGGTTCCCAGGCCTTACCTCTCCCTATTTTTGTAGCCTGTCGGCTAGGAACCCTTCTACCGCGGCCAGTGCTTCTTGGAGTTTGCTGGCATCTCGCCCGCCAGCCTGAGCCAGGGTAGCGCGTCCCCCTCCTCCACCACCCACTAAGTTGGCTACCTCCTTCACCAACCAGTCGGCTCTCAAACCCCTCTTCACCAAGTCCGGCGTCACGGCAGCCACAAAACTGGGCTTGCCATCTAGAACGGCCCCCAGAACTACGACCACAGAACCGAGGCGATCCCTTACCCAGTCGGTCATCTCCCGCAGGGATTCGATATCATCTGCCCGCACCTGTGTAGCCAACAGTTGGACCCCCTTTACCTCCGTCACTTTCTCTAAAAGGGAATCGACCTCGCCTCTCGCCTTCTCCCGCCTGAGACGCGCCACTTCCCTCTCCTTTTCCTTCAACGACTCCAGAAGAGAAGCGACTTTATCCTCCACCTCCATGGGCGGTACTTGCAATCTGTCAGCCATCTGGACTAATGCGGCCAACGCTTCTTGCATATACCGCTCGGCTCCACGGCCGGTGAGGGCCTCGATCCGCCGCAGGCCAGCGCCTATGCTCTCCCCGCCAACGATATGGAAGAGGCCAGTCTCGCCGGTAGCCCTAAGATGGGTCCCTCCGCATAGTTCTTTAGTGTAGTCGTCGATGCTCACCATCCGCACCCGGTCGCCATACTTCTCCCCGAAGATAGCCACCGCCCCCGCATCTAT
>DMLA01000061.1 GCA_003453555.1 Chloroflexota bacterium
GAGATAGCCTACCCGGGGGTGAGGATATAAAGGTGTATCTGGCACATCCTAAGGAATGCTCAATCGCTGTTGGAAAGGAGATATCCCCACGGGAGAGAGGCTGAAAGGAGAAGCCAACTGATGGGGAAAGGAGAGGAGTACTCACCGCTCCTAGCGAGAGGGAAGCCTATGCCCGCTTTAGAGCCCTGGCCCAGGAGGATGCTGCCCTGGCTAGATACCTTTTCCCACGGGATCCTGTAGGGAGGCCTCAGATCAAGAAGGGGATAGAATATCTCAGGAGTCTGGGAAAAGGGGTCCCTTCTATTACTCCCTTATGGTCCTCTCCATACGCGAGGTGATAATGAGGATCCCCTTCGCTCAAAGTGAGAGAAAGAATACGACAAAGTGGCTACGTTGACCGATGACTTGGCCGCTACGAGGCCCTTTGTCAGATGGCCGGGCGCACATCAACCCCACCCAGTACTTCGAGGATATGACTCCCGAAATCTGGGAGTACCATAGAGAATTGCTTTGCAGTATAATTTGGCTAAGCCGAGAGCATCAGACACACCCTTCCTGGAGGCCGACTTCGGATCATAGGAGGTCGTGGCCATGAGAGGAAAACTGACCAGAAGGGAATTTCTCCAGAAAGGGGTCCTGGCGGCGCTGGGAGCAGGGCTGGTGTCTTGCGCTGGCCCACAGCGGCTGGCTGAGATCACCCCTACCCCGACCAAAAGGCCCACCCTTACCGCGGAAGCACCCCCAACGCCCCCCGCCGAGGGCACTCCCATCCCGGAACTCCACGAAGCGCGATATTATCTCCAACTGGATGGCAACTGGGTGCAATGTCAGATCTGCTTCCGGAGATGCACCGTCCCCGACGGGGGGTGGGGCTTCTGCCGCAACAAGATCAACATCGGCGGCCGCTACTACACCCTGGTCTACGGCCACCCCAGTGCTTTGCAGATAGACCCCATCGAAAAGGAGCCGGCCTTTCACATGCTGCCCGGAGCGACCATCTTCTGTACCGGCACGGCCAGTTGCAACAACCGCTGCAAGTTCTGCCAGAACTGGCACCTCTCACAGAGAAGCTTCGAGGAAATAGAACACATCGCCATCTCCCCCGAGGAGACCGTCGAACTGGCCCAGGAGAAGGGGTGCGATGGCGTATCTTTCACCTACAACGAGCCTACGGTCTTTTACGAGCACATGTTCGATGTCGCCAGGGTGGCCAAACAGGCAGGCATGAGAACCCTCTTCCACACCAATGGGGGGATGAGCGAAGAACCCCTGGCCGCGCTGCTGGAGCAGATGGACGCCGTCACCGTTGACTTGAAGGCCTTCACGCCAGAGTTCTACCAGGAAGTCAGCTCCTCTAAACTGGAGCCGGTTCTGCGCACCTTGCAGCAGATCCACCAGAGCGGCGTTCACCTGGAAATCGTGAACCTGGTGGTGACCACGCTCAATGACGACATGGACGATATCTGGCGCATGTGCCAGTGGATCCGCCACACCCTGAGCGATGAGGTCCCCCTCCACTTCACCCGCTTCTTCCCCGCCTACAAGCTGACCAGTCTGCCCCCCACGCCCGTTGAGACTCTGGAAAGCGCTGCTCATATTGCTGACGAAGAAGGCTTACAATACGTCTACATCGGCAACTGCCCCGGACACGTGCGCAATAGCACCTTCTGTCCAGAGTGCGGCGAGAACATCATTGCGCGCCTGCACTTCGCCGTTCTCTCGCTCGACGTTGAGAAGGGAAAGTGCCGCTTCTGCGGCCACACTATACCGGGCATCTGGTGGGACGCTTGAGGTCGAAAAGACTCAGGAGCGAGGGGGCAGGGCAACGACCAAGAGGAGGCTGCCCAATTTGAGTATGGCAGCCAGAAGGCAGGTCTCCAAGATACCCAGGACCGGCATCAGGACCACTGAGACAACGATGGAGCCCAGAAAGGCCCCCACGAGATCGCAGGCGTAGAGGACACCCGCCGTGCCTCCCAGGGCTTCCCTGCCCTTTAGCCACATCCTATTGGCTAAGGGGAATTGGGAACCGACCAGGAAGCCCGCCAGGGCATTCAAAAAGAGGAGTATCCCCTGGGTAGAGGTAAACACCAAGGGGTAGGTGATGCGGGAATACAGGTTGCTCAGGGCCATGGGCAACAGAGCCCAGTAAAGGACGATGGCCAGTTCGAGCTTCAGCAGAATGGGCCTCTCGCTCCCGATCCCGGCCAACCTGCGGGTCATGAGCAACCCTCCCAGGCTCAATCCGGCCATGAAGGCGGTGATGAGCAATCCAATCCAATGGTAAACGTAACCGTAGAGGGTCTGGAAAGCGAAGATAATAATGAGGTCGGCGGTCATCCCGGTGAAGCCGGTGGTAGCGATGGCCATGGGAACGATGGCCCCTTTCCCCTTCGCGGTCAGCTTCACGACCGTTAGAAAAAGCAGGCCACATCCGATGATGGGTAAGCTCAGACTCCACAGGTTCAGCCGACCGGTAAAGGCGAAAACTCGGGCCAGGTGTGGGGAGAAGAGAGCGTTCCAGTAGGAGAGGCCATAGAATAGCCCCACAGGATGGAGGTCTCGGTTGACTAGGGCCTTTCCACCCTTCTCTTCGCCGAGAGAGGTCCAAAACCAATCCAAACGTCTCTGGCCCAACCTGAGACGGATGTGGGAAGCGGTCAATAGTTGAGTCTCAAGACCACGTCCCTCCCATCTTTCAACCAGCGCCCCCAGCGGCACGGTCGAAAGCTCGTCCGAGGGCGAGGCCAGCCACAGGGTAACATCGCCCGGTATCGGTCTGACGTAGGAAAAAGTCTGTTGCAGGGTGTGATAGGCCATAGTATTGAGATCGCGTAGTTCATCGCTCATGTAGGTCAGCGTCCCCGGGCAGCCGATGACCAGAACCCCTTCTTTGGCCAGGAGCCCCCGCACTATCTGAAAGAACTCCACCGTATAGAAGCGATTTAGTTGTAGAGTAGAGGGATAAGGCAGGTTGACGATGACCAGGTCGTATCCCTCTTTGGGGTGGGGAGCGATCCCCCACTCTTTCCTTCTCACCAGCAATTGGCCATCAACGTACTCGACCGTGAGCCTTGGATCGCTCAGCTCGCTCAGAGTCAACGGGGTCGGGAATCTCAGGACGGCCTTGATTAGTAAGGGGTCCAGTTCAGCGTAGTCGATCTGTTTCAGGGGGTATTTGGCCAGTTCGTGTAGCACGCCCCCCACCCCGCCGCTCAGCACCAGAGCCCGCCGTGGCTGGGGGATGAACAGCAGCGGCAGATGGACGATCTCCTCGCTCAGAGCCACATCAGGCACGGGCGCGGTCAGGATGGGAATGCCGTCGGCATAGAAGGTGTACTGGGCCTCCCGCTGAACGACAGCCACGTTGCCATAGACCGAATTCTCGGAGTAGACCAGATTGTAGCCAGTCCATTGCTGTCTGGTGGCCCAACGCTGGACCTCTTCTGCCTGCGGAGAGAGCAGAAAACCGAGGCTGGCCGTCAGCAGGACAGGGACGACAATCAGGCCTGGATTGGATGAGTCGGATGAAGCCAGGACGAGGGCAGCGGAGAGTAGGTTCAAACCAGACAAAATCAGAACGATTTGCAGGGAATAGAGGAAAGGAATGAAGAGATAGGTGAAGACGATCCCGCCCGCTATCGCTCCCAAGGCTTCGTAGACATAGACCCAACCGATGGAAGAGGCTTCGTCGCTGGTGAGGTGGGAGTAAGCCCGGCAGCCAAAAGCGAACATGGCCCCATCAACCAGGGCCAGAGGGGTCAAGATGAGAAAGGACGAGTAAAAGATGGGGATGAGCCCCACCCCCTCGCCAGGGATGGCGCCAACGATGCTCCTGCTGGTATAGGCCGCGTAGAGGCACAGGGGGAGGAAGAGGGCAAAGAGAACTTGCAGAGCGGCGAAGGACGGTGCTTTCCCTCTCCATCGGTCGGCCAGTCTGCCCAAGAGCCCGCTGCCGACGGCTTCCAGGATTAGCCAGTTCCCCAGGATGAGACCGATAGACAACTCGTTGCCGAAGAACGCCACCAGCAGCTCCCGGATCAGCAGTCCCTGCGTCACGGTGAAACTGAAGCCCATCAGCAGGAACCCGAAGCTCAAAATCCTCTTCAGCCTCGGCACTCCGATTTGCCCCCTAGGACTGGTGCGCCAAACGGTTACACGCATCATAGCACGACTTGAATTGCTGTGACAACCCAAATTTGACAGACCTGATGTTCTGTAGGGCGACTCAGCAAACTGACGCACACATGGCCTCGAAGACATCAAAGGAGATCCAACAACACCTACAGTACTATCACTATGAGCGACCCCATCTGGGCCTCGATATGCCAACCCCTCTGCCACCTACTTGTCGCATTTGGCATGAGAGATCTGAAGGTGTTAG
>DMLA01000186.1 GCA_003453555.1 Chloroflexota bacterium
TGCGACTTGACAAATGTGTTCGGTAGAAGTATAATGTTCGGGGCACCCCGAACAAGCCTATTTCAACGAACACACGCTACAACCATAAGTAGCATGAGGAGCAGTGAAGATGTCTAGTATGAGTGAGGTAGAGAGAGAATTGTTCAAGAATTTCGAGGAGCTCTTGTGCATTGAGGACGCGTCCCTATTGCGTATAGAGAACCCGGAGCCAAACGCCGATTTTGCGGCGTTACTATCAGTGGGAGAAAGAAAGACGAAGATTATTGGAGAGATAAAATCATCAGGTAAGCCGTCCAGGATTCGGGCGGCTATCGCCCAACTCCAGCATTACAAAGCGCGGCATCCAGATTACCTTCCAGTGCTAGTTGTCCCCTTTCTAGGTCAAAGAGGCCGACAAATATGCAAAGATGAGGACATAGGGTACATAGATCTGCAGGGGAACTGCTATCTAAGATGGGACGGGGTGCACATAGAGAAGGTCATTGAGGGAAAGACGTTTCCAGACTCTCGGGAGTCTAAACGGCTGTTTTCGGACAAGGCATCGTTGGCATTAAGAACAATGCTTGACAGTCCTCGCAAGCCTTGGGGGGTTAGAGAACTTGAGAGGGCTACTGGCGTGAGCGTCTCATGGGTATGGGAAGTGCTCGTTGGCTTGGTTCAAGCGGGGTACGCGGCACGGGCAAATCGGGAAATATACATCTCGAGACCTTTAGACTTGCTAGAAGATTGGGCGGAGTCCTACTATTTCTCGAGGCGAAACGATGTCTATTCGTTTTTCTGCGATGCTCCGACACCGCAAGCCTTGATTAGTCGAATCGCTTCCATTAATGGGGCTGGGGAGAGGAGATACGCGCTTACGCTTCATGCAGGGGCTTCTTTGATCGCGCCATTTGCGAAATTTCACGAAGTGCACATGTATGTTAATCCTTGGGAACGCCGTGTGGAAACTGAGCGATTCTGGATGGAGGCGCTGGAACTGGAGAAGGTCGATAGAGGCGGGAATATCTATCTTGTATGGCCTTATTACAAACACGGGGCATTTTACGGTGTCAGAGAAGTGAACGGCGTCTCAGTGGTATCAGACATACAACTGTACATAGACCTCTACAATTTTCCGATGCGGGGGCGAGAGCAAGCGGAGCATCTCATGCGTAAAAGGCTAGGCTATCTCACGAACGAGGCACCTGAACAATGAGAATGATCAAAGGGGTTGACCCTCAACTATTCAAGACATTGGCAGCACTGGGAGACTATGTAGAAGATATCGTCCTAGTTGGTGGTTGGGTGACGCATATTTACGCGTTGATATGGCCCAGCGAACAGAGAATCTTAGAAAGACGCACCTTCGATGTCGATGCAGCGGTTAGAGGGAGGCTTCCTGTTCGAAGCCGGTTGCGATTGGGCTCTCAACTTGAGGCCCAGGGGTATATAGTGAGACTTGGTGGGATGTCGGGGCCTGCCGCACAAATATTTCAGAACCCTGAGAACGAGGATTTGCTGGATATCGAGTTCTTGCTTCCTCTCACCGGTCCTAGTCAGCACCAGACAGTGGAAATTCAGAAAGGCGTGGTGGCCCAAGCGCTCAGGTACTTGAACATTTTGCTAGATAGCGTGATGGAAGTTTACGCAAGTGGCGAGTTGCCGGGCGGCGATGTTGTCACCCTCCCGATACGTGTTCCGGTCCCAAGTGCTTTCATTTACCACCGTGGGCTAGCGTTTGTCGAGCGTACCGATCGGGGGATGCAAGCCAAGGATCTGTACTACATATTCGAGACCTGGATGAATTATCCCGATCGGCAGGATGATATCGTGCGCGAGATAGACGAACTGCGTCAGAGATACCCGACAAGGTGGTATGACCGGTTTCGAGCGAACTTAGGCAGATTATTTTCGAGTGACATCGCGGAGGGGGTCCTACTAGTTGCGCAGCAGTACAGCACAGACGAGCCAGAAGAACTAGCGCACCGACGAATCTACCGGGCGTTTCAGAATCTCCTGCGAGCTATCCCTGAAGATTAGCCTTGTGGGAAGTGCTGTTATGTGGTGAACAATCGTGGAAATGTAGAGCAGGTATAGAATCCTGTCCCTACGTTGCCGACGCTGGGCAGGTATAGAAACTGGCCCGGCGATTTTCTTTTGAGGCTGGCTGGTGTATAATGAATAATCGTGATGTCGGGAGGGGACAAGCCCCTCCCCTACGGAAGGGTGAAGTATGGAAATCGGCACGGTGAAGTTGATAGACATAGACGAAGAGATGCGGGATTCGTATCTCGACTACGCCATGAGCGTGATTGTGGCTCGGGCGCTCCCGGATGCCCGCGATGGGTTGAAACCGGTGCATCGGCGGATACTCTACGCCATGCACGATATGGGGATGAGGCATAACCGGCCCTATAAGAAGAGCGCTCGCATCGTGGGCGAGGTGCTGGGGAAGTACCACCCTCACGGGGACGCGGCGGTATATGACGCCATGGCCCGCATGGCCCAGGATTTCTCCATGCGCTACCCCCTGGTCGATGGGCAGGGGAACTTCGGCTCCGTGGATGGCGACAGCCCGGCGGCCATGCGGTACACCGAGGCTCGGCTGGCGGAGATCGCCGAAGAGATGCTGGCCGACATAGAGAAGGAGACAGTGGATTGGATCGACAACTTCGACGGCTCGCTAAAGGAGCCGATGGTCCTCCCTTCGAGGTTGCCCAACCTCCTCCTGGCCGGGGCCTCGGGGATAGCGGTGGGGATGGCCACCAACATCCCTCCTCACAACCTGAACGAGATCTGCGACGGCCTCATCTACCTCATCGACCACTACCACGAGATGGACGACATCGGCCCCGTGGAGCTGCTCCAGTTCGTTAAAGGGCCGGACTTCCCCACGGGCGGGCTCATCATCGGAGTGGAGGGGATAAGGGACGCCTTCGCCACGGGGAAGGGGAGGGTGGTGGTGCGGGCCAAGACCCACATCGAGGAGATGCGCGGGGGGAGGCATCGGATAGTGGTGACCGAACTCCCCTATCAGGTGAACAAAGCGAGGCTCATCGAGCGGATCGCGGATCTGGTTCGCGATAAGCGGATAGCGGCCATCTCCGATTTGCGGGACGAGAGCGACCGGCGGGGGATGAGCATCGTCATCGAGTTGAAGCGGGGGGCTCAGCCCGACCAGGTCCTCAACCAACTCCTCAAGCATACGCAGATGCAGAGCACCTTCGGGGTGAACATGTTGGCCCTGGTGGATGGGGAGCCGCGTATCCTCACCCTCAAGATGGCCTTGCAGCATTACTTGGGCCACCGGCAGGAGGTGGTGACCCGGCGGAGCCGCTTCGAGCTGGCGAGGGCTAAGGAGAGGGCCCATATCCTGGAGGGGCTGAAGATGGCTCTAGCCAACCTGGATGCGGTGATAAAGACCATTCGGGGCTCTCGGAACGTGGAGACGGCGCGGAACAACCTGGTGAGGGGTTTCAAGTTGACAGAGGCGCAGGCCCAGGCGATTTTGGATATGCAATTGAGGCGGTTGGCGGCGCTGGAGCGGCGGAAGATCGACGAAGAGTACCTGGAGACGATAAAGAAGATCGCCTACCTAGAGGACCTTTTGGCCAACCCGAAGAAGATATTGCATCTCATCCGGGAGGAACTTGAGAACCTGAAGAAGAAGTATGGTGACCCGCGGCGGACTCTGATACTGGCCGAGGCGGAGGCGGAGATCAGTGAGGAGGATATGGTTCCTGCCGAGGAGATCTTGATATCGATCACCCAGCGAGGGTACATCAAGCGAGTTTTGGCCAGCACCTACAAACGTCAAAGGCGGGGAGGGAGAGGCGTCTTGGGGATGGGGAGGCGGGAGAAGGACACGGTGGAGCACCTCTTTATGGCCGGGAGCCACGACAGCATCCTCTTCTTCACCAACGAGGGGAAGGTTTATCAAGAGAAGGCTTATCAGATGCCCGATGTTACCAGGCAGGCCAGGGGTTTGCCCCTTACCAACCTCATCGCTTTGAGTCGTAAAGAGAGGGTGACGGCGGCTCTGGCGGTCTCCGATTTCGGGCGGGGGAACTATCTGGTGATGGCCACCAGGAAGGGTAGGGTGAAGAGGACGAGTATCGAGGAGTTCGCCGCTGTGCGCCCTAGCGGCCTCATCGCCCTCAATCTGAGGAAGGGTGACGAGTTGGGCTGGGTGAAGATGACTAAGGGAGGAGAGGAGATAATCCTGGTCACGGAGCGAGGTTATGCCGTCCGCTTCTCAGAGGAGGATGTGCGGCCTAGGGGAAGGGTAGCCGGTGGTGTGATGGGCATAAAACTCTCCCGAAAGGACGCGGTGGCGGCCATGGATGTGGTGGACCCCAAGGCTGATCTCCTGGTAGTGACGGAGAGGGGCTTCGGGAAGAGGACACCTTTGAAGGAATACCGCCTTAAGGGGCGGTACGTCAAGGGGGTGCGGACTATAGACGTGCATAGGTTGGGGGAGGTCGGGCGGATAGTGGATGCGCGGGTGGTGAGCGAGAAGGACGAGATAACCCTCATCTCCGCCGAGGGGATGGTGCTACGTACTACGGTGGAGAATATCAGTAGTATGGGGCGGGCCACCCGAGGGGTTAAGGTGATGGACCTCCGGGAAGGGGACACGGTGGCCTCCTTGGCCCGGATAAACAACAAGGGGGGGAAGAAGAGGAAATAGGGGTCGCTGGCAAGCCTGGCCCACGACGAGGTGATGAGAGGCCCTGGGGCTGCCCCCGGGGCCGATTTCTATAGGGTGATGATCGAATTGTCTTGGCTCCAGTGTACCCCTTTCGTCTCCCCGGGGAGGTCTATCAGCCTCTTTTGTAAGGCGGCGAAGGTCTCTGGGTGGCCGGTGGTGTAGAAGGTGTAGCGGCCGCGGCGGTGGGTATGGTTGAGCAACCCTTCTCGCTCCAGAACCCGCTTGGTTTGGCGAGCCACGGCTGGGCTGGGGTCTATGATCTTGACCTGGGGGCCCACTATCTTCTTGATGGTGGGGATGAGGAAGGGATAATGGGTGCAGCCCAGGGTCAAAGCATCGATACCCTTTTCTAGCATGGGCTCCAGGCAGTGGCGTAAGATGGCCTCAGTCTGGGGGTCGTCCAGTTTCCCCGCTTCCACCTGTTCTACCAGGCCTGGGCAGACCCCTTCTAGCACCGTAACATGGCTGGCGAACCGCTGGACGAGGCTGGCGAAGAGTTCGCCATGAAAGGTGGCCTGGGTGGCGATCACACCTACCACTTTTGTCTCCGTCTCCTGGGCGGCGGGCTTCACGGCCGGCTCCATGCCCACGATGGGAACCTCGAACCTCTCCCGCAGATGGTACAGGGCCGCTGCCGAGGCGGTGTTGCAGGCTACGACGATGATTTTGCAGCCCTGGGCCAGGAGGAAGGAGAGGATAGCCTGGGTTAGTCCCCTTATCTCCTCCAGGGAACGGGGCCCGTAGGGACAGTGGGCGGTATCAGCGAAGTAGATTATATCTTCGTGGGGGAGTTTTTTGACTATCTCCCGCATCACGGAGAGGCCGCCCACTCCGGAGTCGAAAACTCCGATGGGGCCCTCCCTTGGGCTCCTCTCCTCCGACACCTCGCTCCTAGGGGCGCTGGGTGAGGGTGACATCTACGCTTTGTTCCTCCCCTTGGCGGAGGATGGTGAGTCTTACCTCATCGCCCACGTGGAACCGCCAGAGGACGTTGGTGAGGGGGTTATCCTCGTCGATGGTCTGGTCGTTGATAGCGGTGATGATATCTCCCTCCTGGAGCCCTGCGGCGGCGGCAGGAGAGCGGGGCACCACCTGCCGGACATAGACTCCGTGGTCTGAGGGTAGATCGTAGGCGGAGGCCAAGCGAGGAGTTATAGCCACGTATTCGATGCCCAGGTAGGGCCTCTCTACATATCCCTTCTCTACCAGTTGTTGGGCCACCGCTTTCACGGTGTTGGAGGGGATGGCGAACCCCAACCCTTCAGCCACAGTGCCCGCGTAAGCGCTACGCCCTACGATGGCGGTGTTAATGCCGATCACCTGACCCAGGGCGTTGACCAAAGGACCTCCGGAGTTGCCAGGGTTGATGGCCGCATCGGTCTGAATGAGATCCTCCATCAGGTAGCCTCGTCCGGTATCCAGTCTCCGATCCAAGGCGCTAATGACGCCCACGGTAACCGTCCCCTTGAAGTCGCCCAAGGGACTGCCGATGGCGGCTACTGGTTCCCCCGGTTGGAGGGTGGAGGAGTCGCCTAGTTGCGCCACGGCGGGGACCGGCCCTTCGACTTTGATGACCGCCAGATCTGAGTACCGGTCGGCGCCCACTAGCGTGGCCTCCTCTTTTGAGCCATCGGCGTAGATGACATCTATCCGCTCGGCATCTTCCACCACGTGGCTATTGGTGACGATATAACCCTCCTCGTCGATGATGACCCCGGAGCCAGAGGCTTGGGGCTCGATCACCTCCCCGAAGAAGGTCTGCCTGGCTGGAAGAGTGTTGATTACTGTAACTACGGCGGGCTTCACCTTGGCGATAGCCTCTATCATGGCCGAATCTTGGGTGAGGGTTAGATAGGTGGCTTCTCCCGGCTGGCCTATAATCACTGGTGTGGGAACCGACGGGGTGGGTTGTGAGCGGGCGACCCAGTATCCAGCCGCGCCGCCAACCAGGCCTCCACAAATGATAGCGGCCACGATGCCTAAGGCCACGACAAGAACGACTATAGAGTATCTTGGCCCAGAACCTCTTTCCATCTTCATCCCTCCTCAACGCTTATCTATCAGAGAGGATTAGGAGCCAAAGGTTCGACTCCGCTTTTTCCGAATCCTGGCGCAGAAAAACGATGCTCTTCCCATCGGGGCTCCAAGCGGGAGACCAATCGGTGAGGTTGCTTTGCAGGTGATAGATGGTAGACTCCGTCGTCTCCTGGGAGATGAATTCTTCTGGCACCTCTCCCGTAGCCGGATGATCGGTGAGTTGATGCCGGTCGCGCCCATCGGAGCGCATGAGGAAAACCTCATGGGACTCGTATTGGGCTACCAAGAGGGGGCTCCCATCCTCCTTGGTCTTCAAGACCTCCTCCCGAACGGCTCTATCCACGAAGGCTATCCACTCCCCATCGGGCGACCAGGCGGGCTCGTAGCCCGAGCCCAGGCTCCACTCCTCCCCACTAGAAAGGTCTCGAATCCATATCTGGCGTTGATAGTCCGGCTCCTCGGTAGTGCGCACGAAGGCCATCTTTTGGCCATCGGGCGACCAGGCGGGCAGTTCCCCCTCGGTAGTCTGTTGGGGGTCGCTCCCGTCGGCTCCTATGACCCAGATGGTACTCGCCACCAAGAAGCCGTGCCCCTCCGGCCGAGGGGTGATGACCTGTTGGGTATAGGCGATCCGCTGGGCATCGGGGAACCAAGCGGGCTGAACAGTGTAGATGCTCTCTGGGTCAGCGGAGGTAACCAAGCGCTCGAGCCCCGAGCCATCGGCGTTGCAGAGCCAGATGTCTATCCCCTCCACTCCACCCAAGGAGAAGGCCAACCTCTCCCCATCGGGTGACCAGGACACATCCATGGCATAACCGAAATCGGGGGGTGTAAATAGGCGCTGGGCCTGGCTGCCATCGCTCCCCATAACCCATATCGTCTCCCGCGTAATCCCCTCCATCTCCTCGGCGAGGACAAAGGCTATCCGCTGCCCATCGGGTGACCAGGTGGGATGGGCCGGGGCTCCGCTCTCCTCGGTGATCTGGCCCTCTCGCATAGTGGCGAAGTGGGTCAGTCGTCGCTCTCCCGCCACCGTAGGAATGATCTTCACCTCCTCGGTGGGGGTAGGATAGGGGGTATAGGTTGGGCGTGGAGTGGGCGACGGAGTTGGCGTGGGAATAGGCGTCGGAGTCGGGCCACAACCCGCCACCGCCAGGGCGACGAGGGAGAGGACAAGGAGACGCATGGCTAGGCTGATACTAGTTTTCTCCATCGCCTTCCACCTCTTTCCATCTTCATCCCTCCTCTTCAAATTATGCCTCAGTTCATCGTTCGGTGCAACTGACACCATAGAAGGAAAGGGGTTCGGTCTGTGGGCCGAACCCCGATAAGGCAGATACCTTTCGATTCTGACAACGTTTTGTCGTTATCCGAACTCTCCAACGAGGCTTATGGTTCTAAGCAGAAGGGAATGGAGTTGGTCGGGCCGGTGGGCTGCTCGGTTTCTCCGTCAGAGTCATAGATCTTGACAAATTTTATCTCGTCGAACTGGAGCAGGTTGGCAAGGAGCGGTTGGGCGATAGTGTAAGTGGCGCCATGGGAGGCACAAGGGCCGGTAAGGTAGATGTGGGCCACACCGTTCTCAATCTGCAGCGAACTGAAGCCAGTGAAGCCGCTGGTGATTAGTTCCAGGCCTTGGGCGCGTTCCTGGTCGGTTGGGCCTCGGAAGAACTCCGCTAGAACCGCCTCCAGAAGGTTGGAGGTGGGGGCTACATAGCGAGTGACGGCCACTTCGAAGGGTGGAGTGCCCGCAGCATAAAGGTTGGAGTCAGTGAAATAGACGGAGATCTCGATCTGGGTGGGCTCTTTTGGAACAGGCGTGGGTGTCTGGTCCTCCCCCACCCCCAGGGTACCGCGGCAGGCGACGAGCGTGAACAGAAGCAACAGAGTGAACAGTAGGAATGCGTAATTTCTCACGTCACACCTCCTGGTATGCATCTCTTGCACTGCTACCACTCTACCTTTTTGGTGTATTGGCTTCCATAGCCCGGCAACTAGGGCAGGGCGTCCGCGCACCTTGCGACTGTGTGGACTACATGCTGGGAAGGCGGAGTTGAATCCATCTTAGAAATCTCGTGAAGAACAGGTTAAGTTTCGGCTGTCGCAGGTGACTCAGGTCGAACCGTTGGGGTTGGAAGAACGTTCGCTTGATAGACAAGTAGTGGACTCCTAGGTAGGGGATGTTTTTGCCTTCCTCGTCTGTGGTCTCTCCCAAGGTCACCTGGGTCTCTCTGCTTTCCCCCCAGCGGTTGAGGGTCAAGGTTATCTTCTCCCCTGGCTCATGCTCCAAAATGAGATCTCGAAGGGGGTGGTCTTCAGCGATCTCCAGGCCATCCACGGCGGTGATTATGTCTCCCACCTTAATTCCGGCTTCCTCGGCGGGGCTCTCCGGCTCGACCTTGGTGACCAAAGCCCCTTCCACTGGCTCTTCGAACTTCCAGCTGGGCCAAGGGAGGGGTTCAGGGAAAGGTATCTCTCCCCGCTGTTCTGGGAGAGGCATAGGGGAGGGCCCTCGCCCCTCCCAGCGGGCTACTAGATAGCCAGCGATGCCGCCGGCGAAAGCGCCCACTACCGCGGCTGCCACCAGGGAGCCAGCCACGATCAAGGCCATCACTAAGATCAACTTACGGTTGGTCATCCTTGCCGCACCTCCTTCACCAAAAGGTTATCACAAGAGCGACCTCCGACGCAAGATCCAGAGGGCCAAGAAGCCCAGGGGGATGGGCAGCCAGTAGGAGATGAGGCGGAAGATGAGGGTAGCCATGGCAGCCGCCTCCTGAGGCATAGCCAGACTGGTGTAGATGAGGGCCAAGGACCCATCGGTGACTAGAAGGCCATCCGGCAGCATGGAGATGGCTCCTGCGTAGTTGGACACCGTATATCCCAATACCACCATGCCGGGGTGGATCTCGAAGCCCAGGGCAGAGAAGACGAAGTAGAGACAGAGGATATCGGCGAAGAGGGTGAGGGCTCCGAAGGCAAAGGCGGCCAAGCCCCCCCAAGGGTTACTTCGGGCCAGCCGTAAGCAGGCGTAGAGGCGGTTGATAGTGGTTCGCAGACGGGCTTCGCTGAAGAAGCGCCGACGGGCGATACGCCTCCAGAGGTCGCTGGCCCTTCGGTAGAGGGAGACCAGCCCTCTCTCCAACCTCTCCCGCTCTCTATAGAGGCGCGTCAAGCATATTATGCCTCCCAGGACAGCGGCTACGATGAGGGCCGAGGGTACCATCGCCCGCCAGGTGACCCCCCGGTGGGTGGCCAGGTAGAGAAAACCCAGGACGAAAGCAGCCAAGAGCAGTAAGGCGCTGACAATATATTGTAGGAAGAAGATGATGGAGACAGAACCCAGGGAGAGGTCGTTCTTCTTCAGATAGCGGTACCGGACATACATACCCCCTACGCCTCCGGTCGCTAGGAGGCGGTTTATGGAGGTGCCGGCGAAGGTAGCGGCCACGGTGGGCAAAAGTTCGATCTTCCGCCCCAAGAAGCGAGCGATTAGTTGGGTCGAAAGGGCCACCCCCAGATAACGGAGCATCTCGGCTGCCAGGGCCAGGATGATGAACTCTGTCTTCGCCCCTTTTAAGATCTCCCAACCCTCGCTGGCTCCCGCCAGTCTGAGAAGGAGCAGGATAGTCAGGGAGCCCAAGAGGGCGAGTAGAAGTAACCTTTTGACATCAAATCTTGGTGGTTCTTCCAAGAGACCTCCTTCAAATTCCTAACATCAGACCGGCGATAGTAAGATAGATGAAAAGCCCGGTGGCGTCAACTAGGGTGCTCATCACTGGTCCCGATACCACCGCGGGGTCTATCCCCAATTTATAGGCGATGAGGGGGAGGAGGGAGCCAAGGCTATTGGCCCAAATTACGATGATCATGATCGC
>DMLA01000123.1:0-1574 GCA_003453555.1 Chloroflexota bacterium
CCCCCGCGGCTCTGGCCATGGCCGCCACCGGGCTGGGGTATTCCCGGATGGCGTTTGTCACCTCATCCCTGGCTGAGTTCATCCGCTCCTTGGGGTACTGGGCCCAGCCTTGTGGAAACGATACCGCTCTCAGCGTCCCTTTGGCCATCGCCGCCGGACTGGGCGAGGCAGGAAGGCAGGGGCTGCTCATAACCAGGGAGTATGGCCCCCGCGTGCGGCTCTCCAAGATCTTCACCGACATGCCGTTGGTAGGCGATGAGCCGGTATCTTTCGGCGTTTGGGAGTTCTGCAAGAGGTGCAAGAAGTGCGCCGAGCGTTGTCCTCCCCGGGCTATCTCCTTCGACGATGAGCCCTCCTGGGAGGGGCCGAACATATCGAATAACCCTGGCGTCCTGAAGTGGTATGCTAACCCCGAAAAATGTTTCCACTTCTGGTGCCAGAACGGCTGGAGTTGCGCCAACTGCCAAACCAGATGCCCCTATAACAAAGATTACAGCCGCTGGTATCACCGGGTGGCTAGGGGCTTAGCGCCAAAGTTGGGCTCCTTTGCCTTGTGGCTGGACGATGCATTGGGGTATGGGAGACAGGCTTCGACAGAGGGCTGGTGGGGACTATAATCCTAGAAGCTTTATGAATTAGGAGAGGGCAGTATCGCCCGCCGGTTTTAGGCATCCTCTTGACAATTTATAACTTTTAAGTTATAATATGATTGAAAATTGGAATATTGACTACTACGAAACCGAGCCAGGGAAGTCTCCCATTGTAGATTTTATCGATGGGTTACCTACGGCTAAAGCACGTGCCAAGATATATAGATCGCTTGACCTGCTCGCTGAGTACGGCTTTGATCTAGGCAAGCCTCATATCAAGAAAATAAGTGGCAGATTGTGGGAGCTTCGAGTTGTCTTTGCCAGCAACCAGTATCGCTTGTTTTTCTTCCAGATGGGAGAGAAGCGACTTAAGGTTGTTCACGCTATCCATAAGAAGACTCGAAGGATTCGGAAACGCGATTTGGACCTTGCATTGAATAGAATGAAAGAGTGTTTAGGAGGTTGAGAATGGACTGGAAGGAACACAAAGCCAGGTTAATGAAGGATCCGGAGTTCAGGGCTGAATATGAAGCCCTCGAACCCGTCTATCAACTTGCTAGGATTCTGATCCAGAAAAGAATAGAGAGGGAGTTGAGTCAAACGGAGCTGGCTAGACTCATGGGAACCAAACAGCCTGTGGTTTCTCGCCTGGAAAATGTTACAACTGATCCCCGCTTCTCTACGGTGCAGAGCATTGCCGATGCGCTTGGCACGGAGATAACGCTTACCTTCTTACCTTCAACAAACAAACGCTCTAAGGACCTAAGAGCGTAGCAATCCACCCACATACGAGTTGATCTAGAGTTCAGGAGAGATGACTTAGCCGTCTCTCTCGATTTATGTGCGGTTTAGTAGTAACCATTTATCGATTTAAAAGGATGCGTGATGTTACCGTAGTCTATCTGTGGAGATCACCTTTCTCCTTGACTCGCTCTCCACTCCTCGGAGTCGGGGATGAAAAGAGGCTGGCCGAACTGCTCCACC
>DMLA01000123.1:1901-6000 GCA_003453555.1 Chloroflexota bacterium
GGCTGATGAGTTTCTGAGTCTCCAGGGAAGTGAGCCACTCCACGAACTAAATGAGCTGTGGCAAGACCTCAGGTGCGTCTAGCAGTACAGCGGCTTCAAAACACGTGCACTGCCGACGCCTTGAAGGCGATGTGAACCCACATCCCTTCCCTCAGCCCCATCTCCTCCAGGGATCTCCTGGTGATCATACAGATGAATTCGGGGGGGACGTGAACGGTGACGTAAACGATCGTCCCCCTATCAGAGATGCCAACAATCCGGCCCCGAAAGGTGTTGCGGGCGCTGCTGAGAAAGGGCTCCCTGGAAAGGACGATCTCCTCCGGCCTGATAGAGACGTGCACCGGACCCTCGAGCTCGGTCACCGCTGCCATCTCCATCCCGTCGATGGAGACGAGCTTGTAGCCATTCTCAGCAGGGTGTGCGTTGCCCCGGAAGACATTCCTCACCCCGACGAAGCGGGCTACGAACTCGCTGGCCGGGTGGCGGAAGATCTCCTCTGGTGTCCCCACTTGCACAATCCGGCCCTCGCGCTTCGAACCACCCAAGCGATCCTCTCTGAGGACGGCTATCCTGTCGCCCAGCGCCACCGCCTCCTCGAAATCGTGGGTGACGTGGATGGTGGTGGTGCCCAGCTCCCGGTGGATTCGCCCCAGCTCTTGCTCTAAAGCCCCGCGGGTTTCGGGATCGAGGGCGCTTAGGGGCTCATCGAGGAGGAGGAGCTTCGGCTCGACGACCAGAGCTCGGGCTAAAGTCACCCGCTGGGCCTCGCCGCCACTTAGCGTCCTCGGTGTGCGGTGAAGCAGGTGCTTGATATCCAGTAACTGACTGATGGCAGCCACGTGCTCCTCGATGGTGCTTCGGCCCATCCTCCGTAGCCTGAGCCCGAAGGCGATATTCCCGGCCACGTTGAGATGGGGGAAAAGGGCATAGTCTTGATAGACGAAGCCGATGCCGCGTCGCTCGGGCGGAGCATGGGTTACGTCCTCGTCGGCCAGGAGGATGCGCCCCCTGCGAGGCCGATGGAGGCCGGCGATGGTCTCCAAGAGGACGGTCTTTCCGGCGCCAGTGGGGCCTAGGACGACGAAGTACTCGCCGTCGGCGATGTCCAAGTTGAGGTCCTTAAGGTGAAACTCCTCGAGATCAACCCAAAGGCCTCTAATCTGCACCCGTCCGTGGTCTCTCATGCTTCCTTCTCCCTCTGCCCGGCTACCAACCGCAATGCGACGAAGGTAGCCAGGCAAATCAATATCATCAATGTGGCTATCGGCCGGGAGTAATCCAACCCGTAGGACTCGAAGCGCTCGTAGAGGAGGACAGGGGCGACCATGGGGTGGTAGGCCAGGATGACCACAGCCCCGAACTCGCTGATCCCGCGCGCCCACATCAAAATCATGCCTGAGAGGATGCTCCGCCAGGCCAGCGGGAAGGAGACGCTCCAGAAAGCCCGCCACGGTGAAGCGCCCAGCGTGCGCGCTATGTTCTCCAAGCGGGGGTTCACCGCCTCGAACCCCTCCCGGGCTGCGTTGACCAAGAACGACAGGCTGACGAAGAGCATGGCAATGACAATGCCGGGCGCGGCGGAGACGAACTTGAGACCTAGCAGGCCGAAAGCCTGACCCAACAAGGTGCGACGTCCAAAGGCCATCAGCAGCGCGATACCAGCCGCCGAGTGGGGGACAACGATGGGAACGTCAATGATGCCTTCGACCAGCCGTTTGCCAGGAAAGTCCACCCGCGCCAGGAGGTAGGCTAGGGGAACTCCGCAGATGAAGGCGATGGCCGTGGCGATGAGGGAGGCGTAGAAGGTCAAACCGATGGAGCCGCGCACCTCCTCGTCTAGAAGCGTTCGCCAGAGCACGGCCGGGCCAGAGGCCGTGACCGTCCGCAGCAGAGGCCAGGCGACGAACAGGATCAGCAATGTTCCGAGAACAACAAACAATACTCGCATTCTGTCAGCAAACAAGGCTCTCATTTCTGTCATCTCCTAACCCTCCCGCAGGTTGTCGAAACCCGCGGGAGGGCTATGTTCAGACCGTCTATTCAACCAACGACTGCAGCTCAGAGGGAAGAGCATCCTTATCGCTGGCGACGGGAGGCACGATGGGCGGCTGGCCCTGCTCTTCCATAATCGCCTGCCCCTCCAGGCCGAGCAGGAACTTCACGAACTCGATGGCGAGCTCTGGGCTGGGCGCATTCTTGGGGATGGTCACGCCGTAAACGATCGGCTTACCCACCATCGTCATGGTAGTGCCCGGCTCCTTGCCGGCGATGTCCACCGTCGCCTGGCTGTAAAAGTCGGCATGTTCGACCATGCTCAGATTGGTCTCGTCCGGCAGTTCGATGAACTTCATACCATGCTGCACGGCCACCGAACGGTATTCGAAAGCATAGTCCATGTCGCCCGACTCCAAAAGCGCGATCAACTCCACCGACTTGGGACGCACGTTCTCCGGCGGGCAGTGCTCCTCCAGATCGGCGTACAATCCAGGCACTCCGTAATGCTTCTCGGCCAGTTGCCAGACCAACAGCGTGCGGTAGCCGCAGGGGTCGGCGTTGGGGTCGGCGTGGCCGTAGACCACACCCTCGCGGGTGAGGACCTCGTACCAGTTGTTGGCGTTGATCTCGTTGGCGTATTCCGAGCCCTCGGTGTAGGCGATGACCATGGTGTTGCGGGCAAACTGGATGTTCCAATCGGCAAAGTCGGGGATGAGCAGCTCGTCAATGACCGTGTAGTCAGCCGACATCATCAAGTCAGCCTCGCGGCCCAACTCGCTGATCTTGCGGGCGGCCGCGTTACTGCCAGAGGCCTCGGTCTCAAAATTCACGCCAGGATACTTGGCTTGAAAGGCTTCCGCTAGGGCATCAATGGGCACGGTCAGACTGCCGGCGTGGAAGATGATCAGTTTGCCCTCCAGGAGAGACTGCTCGGGAGCAACCGTCACTATCGGCGTCTTTTCAGGCGTTGGAGTTGCAGCAGGCCCACAGGCCGCCAGCAATAGCGCCAGCACCACGATTAGGGAGAACATTCGCTTATTCATTGTGGGTGTCTTTCTCTCCTTAGATTAGAATCTTGTTGTAGGTTGGTCAGCATCTATATTAACCTCGCATTGTGTCAGTTTGCGTATTCTATCACCTCCTTTCCAAGCACGGGAGGCGTGGCGGTTTCCCCCCCGCTCTATCGCCCATGCTCATAGCCGTTAAGACAATTTTATCATAACGCCTTCAAAAAAACAAAGGCCCGACTTGGATTATTTCTCAAAGGCTTCCCGGAACCTGCGCTCAACCATCTCTTTGAGGCCGGCTCTGAACTTTCGATATTGGCGGATATATTCTTTAGCCTGGGGGGTGAGTTCTGCTCCCCCGCCGCCCACCCCTCCGCTCTGGGTCACTATCAGTCTCACCCCCAGCCGCTCTTCCATCTCTTTGATCATGCCCCAGGCGCGACGGTAGTGGACACCTAGCCGCTCAGTGGCACCGCTTAAGGAACCCGTCTCCTCGATAGCCTCCAAGAGATCCACCCGCCAGTCGCTGAACACCAGTTTGCCATTTTTCTCTATCCAGAATTTCGACCTGGGCTCCATACGATCTCCAAGGACACATAGCCCGAACCGGCCATCCCAGGTTTGGAAGCCGACCTCCTCTGAGTGTCATCCGGCTATTTGGGCGGCTGGATTTTCCCCTTGAGGAATAGATCGATGCAGTAGCGGACCACTTCACTCATAGTGGTCCCCTCCGTGGCTGCTTTCTCCTTAAGGGCTGTATGGGTCTCCTTGGAGATGCGAACCATCAGGTTCTTGTCCTTCTTCTCCATGGTTCCTCCCACTTATGGCCTGCTATGGACAATGTATAACTTTTTTCCCCTCTTGTCAAGATATGTCGTGACCTTCTCCTAAGAGGAGGGGATAGACTCCTCAGAGGCCTGTGTGGTCGAAGTAGCGGTTCGCGTCGCCGTCGGGCGGGATTGGGATGGGTGTAGGTGTTGCCGTAGGCGTGGGGGATGGTGTGGCGGTGGATGTCTCCGTTGGGGTAGGTGTCATTGTCTCGGTAGGGGTAGGCGTCTCTGTGGGTGTGGAAGTAGGCGTCTCTGTGGGTGTGGAAG
>DMLA01000123.1:6329-6681 GCA_003453555.1 Chloroflexota bacterium
TCTGTGGGCGTAGATGTTGGCGTCTCGGTGGGGGTGAGAGTTACGGTCACGGTGGCGGTGGTGGTAATAGTCACCGTGGGGGTGAGGGTGGCCGTGGGTGTAGGGGTGAAGGTGGGGATGGGGAGTTGCGTGGGAGTGGGAGGGAGGGTGGCTGTCGGTCCGGAAGCCGGCGGTTGCTGCGGCTGGGAAGTGGGAGGAGAGACCAGGTAGACGGTGGGGACTACCACCGGGGTGCTGATAAGAGCGGGGCGGAGGAGAAAGGAAGAGACCCCTAGACAGTAAAGGAGGAGGGTAGCCGTAGTGATGACCGCCAGGAGGCTGTAGAGCCGCTGCCGAGATACGCTTTGCCCTT
>DMLA01000123.1:7005-14644 GCA_003453555.1 Chloroflexota bacterium
CCAGCGAAGGAATCTTCTCAATGGTGCTTCTTTCCGGTGCCCATAAGATACGCCATGGGAGGTAAGGACACATCTGGGCCAGCGCCCTCACTTCGACCGACCCTTAGGCGAAACTATGCTAACATCGCTGAGATGGCTTGTCAACCATCTCTTATTTGACAGGGGTGGGCGGGAACCGTATCATTGAACTAGAGGTGGCTTTTCTTTGTGCTTATAGTGGGGCTCTAGATGCGTTTCCGTTTGAAACCCGAGGAGGGCTGGCTATCGCTCTTCTTGCTGGGCTTGGTGCTCAGCAGCGTCGCCTGGGCCATCGAGGAGGCCAACTGGGTAGAGGGGCTTTCTATCCTTCAATGGAGCATCCTGGGAGGGATGTTCCTGGGGCTGCTCCTGGCCCGATGGGAACTGCGTAGGCTCTTCGCCCACTTGCTGAGCCTGATCTTGGGCACCTCTTGGCTCCTCTTCCTCATCCTCCGTTTCGTGGCTCCCAGCCTGGGCTGGCGCGACCGGTTGGAGATCTTGGCCGCTCGTCTCCTCCATTGGCTGCGAATAGCCCTAGGGGGCGGGGTGAGCGGGGATAATTTGGTCTTCCTCATCTTCATGGCGGCCCTCACTTGGATAATAGGGTACCTTTCCGCTTGGTTTCTCTTCCGCTCCCACTCCGCCTGGCCGGGGGTAGTCTTGAGCGGAGTGGCGATATCGATCAACAGATACTATGGCTCCCCGGAGTTGAATATCTGGCTCATGATCTACCTCGTTTCTGCCCTCATCTTACTGACCCGGGTCGCTCTAAGTGAGCGGGAGAAGGAATGGAGAAGGGCTAAGGTCATCTACCCGCCCGATAGCGCCCTCGACTTTCTCCGAGATGGGGCTATCTTCTCCTTAGTGGTACTGGCTTTAGCCTGGCTCATGCCTATCACCGCTTTGGACCTCTTCCGATCCCCAGATTGGGGTGGGGAGGGCCTTTGGGATAAGGCACAGCATCAGTTCAGTCGGCTCTTCTCCTCCTTGCGTAGTTATCGGACCAGTGCCTCTTACGCTGCCTTCGGTGATAGATTGACCCTTCATGGGGCGGTCGAATTGGGCAGCGAGGTGGTGATGGTGGTCCAGGCACCGGCGGGTCGGTATTGGCGGGCCATGGCTTACGACGAATACGATGGCCAGGGCTGGAGCAATACAGATGACGAGATCGTGGATATCGTTCCTAAGACCGAGATGCCTCGAGAGGGGATCGACTTCATCCGGGAGGAGGTGACCCAGCGGATCACTCTCTACCAGCCTACGGGAGGGCAGTTGTTTTTCGCTGGTCAGCCTATATGGACTGATCTACCGGTGGAGGCTCGGATGAATACCTACCAACTCTGGTGGGTACGGGGTGGGGACCCGACGGAGGTCATCCGGGAGAGAGTAGCCGGCATCTCTTCCCTCACCAGTAAAGTCCCGGTGGGCCCTCACCGTCCCTACCTTGTTGTCTCCTCCCTCTCTGCAGCCAGGGAGGATATGTTGCGCCAGGCGACCACGCTGCCTGATTGGATCGTGAATTACTTGGGTGCCGAGGGGTTCGTGCCCATGAGTCTGAGGGAGAACCCCTCTATCATCTACCCCTCTTGGGTCACTAGCCGATACCTTCAGTTGCCGTCCACCCTGCCTCAGCGGGTGAAGGAGTTGGCCTTTGAACTCACCCGAGAGCACGACAACATATATGATAAGGCGGTCGCTTTGGAGGAGTATCTCCGCCAGATCCCCTATAACGAGGATATCGAGCCCCCGCCTCCTGGCCGTGACGGGGTGGATTACTTCCTCTTCGATAGCCGGGAGGGGTATTGCGACTACTACGCCTCAGCCATGGCGGTGATGGCCCGGGCGGTGGGAATACCGGCACGGATAGCCGTAGGGTACGCGGGCGGGGAGTATGACGAGGAGTTGAGTGGCTTCCGAGTGCGACGCTCCAATGCCCATACCTGGGTAGAGGTCTATTTTCCTGGCTATGGCTGGATCGAGTTCGAGCCCACGGCTGGAGAGTCACCCATCGTGCGGCCCAAGCCGGTGAGCGAGGAGGAGGCAGGGGGCGAAGCAGAGGGTCCAGAGGGAGAAAGGTCCGATTTTCTGGAAAGGGAGCGGCCGGAGCAGCCAGAGGCACCACCTCCTCGTGCAGCGCCCAGAGCCCCTTGGTATAGGGTAGGCATCTTGTGGCGGGTTCTCGCTATCTTCCTTCTGGCTTCTGGCTCGGTCTTCGGTTTCCTCTGGTGGAGGCGGATGGAGGATCTGCCCGCGGCGGAGAGGCTCTTTAGACGTATGGTCCTCTATTCTCGCCTTTTGGGTCTCGAGCCCCAGGCGACCCAGACGCCTACGGAGTATGCGAGCCTGCTGGTAGAGGAGGTTCCCGAGGCCAAAGAGGGTGCCTTCCGCTTGGCTCAACTCTACCTCCAGGAGCGGTTCAGCCGGGAGGGGCTCACTTCCCTAGAGAAGATGGAGGTCTACGCCGTCTGGGAGGATTTGAGCCGGGCGATCTCCCAGAGGTTACCGGCGAGGATATACCAACTCCTGGGATCAATGGCTGATTTCTTGAGAGCGCGGCTAGAGGAGGCGAGAAGGCGAAACGGAGGTCGCTTCACCGATCTCGATGAGGGTTGAAAAGTCTACAAACGGAAGCCCCTTCTATCCTAGAAGGGGCTTTTTCTTTTGTCGGTTGGGCGCTAATTTAGGTACTCGCGGGGGCTCCGATGATGCGATGCACTCGTCGGAAGAGGGTTCCGAACCCTTCCCTATAGACCATCTCTGGACGGCGAGGACGAGGGAGATCGATAGAGACGATAGCCTCTATGTGCCCCGGTCGGGGGCTCATGATTAGAACCCGGTCGGCTAAGAATATCGCCTCTTGAATGTTGTGGGTGACCATCACCACCGTTTTTTTGCTCGCTTCCCAGATGCGCAAAAGTTCCAGGTTCATCTGCTCCCTAGTGATGGCGTCCAGGGACGCGAAAGGCTCATCCAAAAGGAGGATAGAAGGGTCATGGATGAGAGCCCGGGCGATGGAGACCCTTTGTTGCATCCCCACGGATAGTTCATGGGGGTAGGCGTTCTCGAACCCCGAAAGCCCCACCAGTTCCAGGAGTTCCAAGGCCTTCTCCTTGGCCGAGAGGCCGTTTTGTTTTTGTATCTCCAAAGGGAGGGTTACGTTGCCAAGCACGGTGCGCCAAGGGAGGAGGCTGGGCACCTGGAAGACGAAGCCCACCTCCCGGCGGGGCTTGCTCAGGAGGTGACCGTTGATATATATCTTACCCCCTGCCGGTTCCAGGAGCCCCCCCAGGATGCGCAAAAGGGTTGTCTTCCCGCAACCCGAGGGGCCTAAAAGGGTGACGAACTCCCCGGTCCCTACCTCAAAAGATATATCGCGAAGGGCTCGCAATACCCCATCGCGGCCTAGGTAGGTCTTTTCGATCCCTTCCACTACCAGTATCGGTCTCGTCATAGTTGAGTTATGAAGCGGTTGGTGAACATCTCCCCCACATCGGGTTCCTTATCTATGAGGCCCACATCGAGCATGAACCGTTGGGAGGCCTCCCAAGCGTCGGGATCGGAGTAACCCAAGGGCTCGCTTCTCCAGAAGGGGATGGTCTCTCGGAGCACGGAGAGTTGGGCCTCCCCCATCTGGGGGACATACTTCTTACTTATCTCGAAGGCCGCCTCTGGGTCTTCGATGGTATCCTGCAGACCCCGTAGCGAGGCCCGGACCAGCCGTTTTACGAGGTCAGGATGTTGGGCTATCGTCTCCTCGTTGGTGATGAGGCCGTTGGAGACCAGATCTATATAGTCAGCCACGTAGAGGATGTGGGGTTCATACCCCTCCTGGCGGAGTTGTACCGGTTCGTTATTGGCGTAAACCACGGCCGCTTCCACCTTCCCCTCGGTGAGGCTGGCTACCTGGGTATAGCCGATGGAATGGAGAGGGATCTCCCCCTCCCGTATCCCGGCGGCGTAAAGCAAAGCCTTCCAGCCTATATAACTGGCGCCATAGAGGCCCGGTATCCCCACCCTATGGCCGATGAGGTCTCTGGGCACCTCCAGGGGCACCTCCAGGGAGATGATCGCTATGGGGAACTTCTTATAATAGGTCATCACGTAGACCACAGGGAGCCCCTGGCTGCGGGCCAGTATCACCTGGTCTCCAGAAGCCACGGCGAACCGGAGTTCCCCCTGGCCCACCAGGCTCAGGAGATCCGTTTCCATACCATAGTCGAACTCTATTTGGAGGCCCTCTCGGGCGAAGTAGCCTTTCTCTAAGGCCACATAGAAGGGGGCGAACTGGACGTTGGGGATGTACCCCATGGCTAAGGTGATCTCCTCGCTGGGCGCGGCGGATCGACAGGCGGAAAGAAGGAACAAGGTGATGAGCAGTAAGATAGGTTTTCTCACCAGCACTCTCCTTTATGGTTTATGGAAACATTTGGCCACGCCCTGGCCCTCTGGCGCTCGGGGGTCGCCCAAGCCGAGCCAGAGGTTGCCATCCTTGTCCACGGCCAAGGCGTAGATATAATCGATGGGGAGGGGGGAGTTTCGAGAGGTGAAAGCGGTCCATTTTTGGCCGTCGAAGACGGCGACCCCTCCCGCGGTAGCCACCCACACCCTTCCCTCTTCGTCTATCCATATGTCGTTCACTTGGTTGGAGGGGAGTCCGTCTTCTTCTGTGTAGATCCTCTGACTTTTTCCCACACCACGGACTACCCCCCAGGTCATCCCGGTCCAGAGGGTCTCTTTTTCGTCCACGACCATGGGCCAGGCCATGACAAAACGGTGGGTCTGGAAGGGGTCAGAAGGCGCCCAATCTTCCCCGTCGTAGCCGATTATTCTGCTCCCTCCGGCCGAAGGATCATTGACCGCGAACCAGTGGTCGCCCTTTGTATCTCCTGCTATCCCTCGCACCATCATCCCCTCTAAGCCACCCTCCTCCGGGTAAGGTCTCCAACTCTCTCCGTCGTAAATGCTTATCCCCCCTTGGCCTCCCACCCAAATCTGGCCTTGGCTATCGATGGTGATGGTTCCCGGACTCATCACCACGCCATCGTCTTGGTCGAACCAAGTCCGGTTCTCTCCGTCGAATTTGGCCACTCCCTTGTAGGGGGCGACGAGCCAAAGGTTATCGCCGCTGTCCAGGACGATCTGACCGATGAGGGTATCCAGGTCCTCGCCGCAGGGGGTCCAGTTGGTGCCATCGAAGAGGGTGAGGCTTCGGCCGGCGAGCCATACGTTTCCTTTACTGTCTACGGCGATGTCGTGGACCAAGTTGCGAGGCAGACCCATCTCCTCGGTGTAGATGGTACAGGTATCTCCCAGGTAGGGGGTCGGCCTCACCGCTCCTGAAGGAGGGCCTGCACAGCCGATGATGAGCGTAGTAATCAGGACGACCAATGGTGCGAATCTCGCCATCAGGTTTGCCTCCAGGAGAGAAGTATGCCCTCTAAGACCACTACGCTTCCATAGAGGGCCAAAGCGATGATCACTAGAGTGAAGAGGGCTACGAACATCAAAGGTGTGTCGAAGAGTCCCCGGGAGAGGTTGATCAAAAACCCTAACCCCTCGTTGGCGGCGACGAACTCTCCCACCACCGCTCCCACTACGGAAAGGGTCACCCCTATCTTGAGTCCGCCCAGAAGCACCGGCAGGGCGGCGGGGGCCTCCAATATGGTTAACATCTGCCATCGATTGGCCTCCAGAGAACGGAGGAGATCCACCAGTTCTCGCTCCACGGAGCGTAAGCCTACGATAGTGTTGACCAGCACGGGGAAGAAGACGATGAGGGCGCAGACGACCACCTTGGACAAAAGCCCGAAGCCGAACCAGATGACAAGTAACGGAGCCAGGGCCACAATAGGTATCGCTTGAGAAGCCACGATATAGGGGGAGATGAGCCGCTCTAAGGGTTGGGATTTGGCCAGGAGGTAGCCCAAGACCGTGGCCACCGAGAGCCCTAAGCCCAGACCCAGGAAGACCTCTAGAAGGGTCGATCGGGTATGATGCCACAGGGTGCCATCTCTCATCACTACCATCGACCTTCTCAGGACTTCCTGAGGCCGGGGTAAGATGAAGGAAGGATATGAGCCCAGATAGACGACCAGTTCCCAGAGGCCCAGGAATATCAAGATAGCGATAAATAGTAGCCAGTACCTAAACCAAGGCCCAGGAACGGGGATGCGTACCCTTCCTTCGCGCTTCGCTTCTTGTGTGGGCATGAAAAAAGTCCCGCTAGGCAACACCTCCGGGACAGCACAAGGCAGCTATGAGTTGCAGCCTTCTCCCATCCGGACTATACCGTCGGCTCTGGCCTCTCACCAGATCTGCCTGCGCTCGCGGGCTCAAGAGACTCTAGGTCTCTCATACCGCCGATCGGGAATTGGCAAACCTTTAGCCGTTTGCTAACCAGTATAGGTAGCCTCAGGTTTGCCTCACCCTGCCCCGAAGGCTCAAAATATCTCTTTTTAATTATACGGCAAATAGTCGCTTTGTCAAATTATCAGTCGCGGAGTCGAGGGCGCTTGGGTTGGTGGGCCTTAAACTCTCTCAGTTGGCGCTCCAAGGTGTCGCGGTAGTCCCCTGAATCCCAGCGCAGCCCCCCTATGGCGAGTTGGAAGAGGTCGCGCCCGAAGGCTTCTGGCAGAGACAAGCCAAAAGCGGAGGCGATGGTTATGGCGATCTCCAGGTTATGCACCACGCCTAAATTCACCCGCCCCTCTATCCTCTCATTGATCAAGACCAGAGGGGTGGGGACAGTGTTGTGTCTGCCGGTGAGGGGGTTTGTGCCATGATCAGAGGCGATGATCAGAAGGCTCTTGGCCGGGTCGGTGGCCTCCAAGATTCGCTCCACCATCTTGTCAGTCTTCTCCACCGCCGCTATCACCCCACGAACATCCCCCTTGTGGCCGGCACTATCGACCCCGTTATAGTTGGCCACTACTAAACCCCTGGGGCTGCAAGCCCCTAAAGCGGCGATGGTCTCCCGAGCGATGGCTTGGTCATCGTTGGCATCGACACCGTCCATCTCTAGACGGGAGATATCTAGGCGATCTACCCCCCCCACCACGATGGCCGCCTCGTTCTTGCCCACCGCCGCCACTGGGATGTTGGCCTGGCAGGCCACATCTCCGATAGTGGTGGCCGGTTCCCCTAAGTAAGTATAAGGCCGTCCCTTGGTCTCTTTCCCCGGGCGGTGAGCGATGACGTTTTGGCCAGTACCCATCATGGCGTGGGCGATGGGGGTGATGGTTGTGCCAGCGCCCAAGATCTCGGTGTGGGCTACGCCCACCGCCGTCCGACCATGCAGGCCGCTCATGGTGGGGGTGTTGCCTAAAGTGAAGTTGACCACATCCATACCATCGATTATGAGGAGCACTACCTTGTCGATCATCGCCCTCGCCGGTTGCACCATCTGTCGCTGTCTTAGGCCTTATGTTTTGCCATTCGACCTCATTCTATGGTAACCAGGGGCGTTTGTCAACTTCTCACGCCCCGTCTCCGTTCGGTAACATTATCATTTTGACTGGACGCGGAGACTGCTGAAAAAGTGGCATAGGTTCTTTGGTAATCGATAATCTGTCGCACAATCCATAAGAATTTGAGCGATTCTAGGGACAGGAAGCAAGGAAAC
>DMLA01000106.1 GCA_003453555.1 Chloroflexota bacterium
TGGGCCAAGAAGGCCGCGGAGAACGCCCTAGCGGAAGGCGACTCCAGGGTCGTCAACTATAAAGGCTCCCTCGAACTCTTCCTAGAGGTGCATAAGCCATCTCCCACTCTCCTCATCGCTGGAGCCGGACATATCGCCCTTCCCTTGGCCCAGATGGGCACTTTACTTGATTTCCGGGTGGTGGTCATCGACGACCGGCCCACCTTCGCCAACCAAGAGCGGTTCCCCCAGGCAGACCAGGTGATAGCAGGGGGCTTCGAGAAAACGCTGCGCGATTTCCCCATCGACAAAGAGACCTACATCGTCATCATCACCCGAGGCCACAAACATGACACAGAGTGCCTGCGGCAGGTTCTCGATTCTCCCGCGGCCTATATAGGGATGATCGGGAGCCGAAGACGGGTAAAGGGGGTGTTCAAACTCCTGAGGGACAAAGGCTATTCAGAAGAGAGCATCGCCCGGATTCATGCCCCTATCGGCCTGGATATCGGGGCTCAGACCCCGGCCGAGATAGCTTTAGCCATCATGGGGGAGATAATTAGGGTACGGAGGGGCGGAAGCGGCCGGTCACTGAGCCAGACATAGCCGAGACCTAGACAAAGCCCCATCGCTACAGTAAAATGCCTTGAGGTCAAATTGAGTCGAGTTAGGCATGAGATAATTCAAAATCGATCGAGGAGGATAGTATGTTAACAGAATATCTCCGCGCGGCAATGAAAAAAGCCAGATATGAAATCCTCCCTGATGACAACACTTTCTATGGAGAGATTCCTGGCTTCGATGGCGTCTATGCAAATGCTGATACCCTTGAGGGGTGCCGCGATGAATTGGAGGAAGTTCTAGAAGAATGGATTTTCTTCAGAATATCACGTAACCTGTCACTGCCGGTTGTTGATGGGATCGAACTGGTGATCAAGGAAGCGCTTTGATGCCCCGCTTCGGGCCTATTAAGAGAGGTGACCTGATTCGATACCTGAGAGTTCTAGGTTTCGAGGGCCCCTATTCCGGTAGGAAACATCAATTCATGATTAAGGGCGAGATCACCTTACGACTCCCCAACCCCCATCAAAGTGCCATCGGCAGGGAGTTGCTTTCCAGGATTCTCAAGCAGGCAAAGATTGACCGGGATACGTGGGAGAGACTTTAAGCATTGCGCACCTTGCTGTCAAGAGTTACCATCTGACCTCGCCAACAGTCGCTGAACCAGATGTGGGGGGCTCCCGACCCGAGATCTTGACAAAGCCCCCATCTTCACAGTAGGATGCCTTTGTGGTCAATTCGAACACTATATGTTACACGCAATACCATGACTAGAGGAGTTGTAGCATGTCCAAACTGGTCTTCTACCTAACACCATACCTTGCTTTACTAGGACCGTTGTTGATGCTTGTCGGGGGTTTTACCCTCTGGCGCACTCGCCGAAGAGAGCGACTTTGGTCATTGGCCGGCTCGGTCGTTGTGGTCCTTGGCGTAGCATTTACTGCCTTGGGGTGGCTCGGGGTGAGTACGTTTGCACCCGTGCTCGGGCCTGTGAATCGTCTAGTCGAGCGGGTCAGTGGGGAAACGCCCCAAGCGAAAGTGTCATCGTATCTCGCACTCGTGATGCGAGGGGCTCAGGACGAAGCCTTGGCGCTGTGGCCTGCCAATGAGCAACTGGGATCGGAGTACGAAGAGCGCCGCCACTCCGTAACAACAACGCTTGAGGAACTAGGACCCGAGTTGAGCCATCGGGTACTGAAAATCGAGTGGTGGAGCACCTGCTGCGAACCCCATATTATCACCGATAGCCGATATGCAGGGTTCGCTCGGCTCTGGGTAGAAGTGACCGGGAGTAATGAATCGAGGCAATACGTATTCGATCTTCTTGTACGAGGCGGGTCGTATTGGGGTGAGATGGAAGGATACCCGGTTCGCCACTGGCAGATCGTGGATGTCTACCCCGCGAGGGAGAAACCGCTCTGGTGGCGCTGGCCTTTCGATCAATGAATTTATGGACGCTTGTGGCACTTTGACAAACGCAAGTCAGAAACCACGCGAATAGGCTAAGGCCCAGGTATCCCCTTCCTCCTGGGAAGGTCGTCAGGAAAGCCAAGTTCCTGAGCCTTCTCCCAGGTGAAATACTCGCGCAGCATCTCTTCGGGATAGATCTCCAACATCGCCTCGTACCACCTTAGCCCTTCCATATATTGGTAGTGCCAATACTCCGTGCGTAAGGTGTGTTGGTGCCAATGGTAATCCTCGGTGGTGTAGGCCGCGATCCGCTCCCAACCGAACCTCTTGGCAAGTTCCGTAAAATCCATGTAATAGCCTTCTGGAATGGGCTTGGGGCGACCGCCCTGCTCATACCCTTCTGGGTCCAGGTTGGGGTCTATATGCCACCAATACCGCCAAGGGGCCACCTTCAGGGGCTCGCCTTGACTCCCATCTTGCTTGAAGCAGCGAATGTACATCCGCCAATATGTCTCGGAACCGACATCTTCCCTAACCAGTTCCAACTGTTGCTCGCCTTGGGCATCCAGGAGTTCGAGACGCAGATCGATGGCTCGCCCCGTCTTATGCCAACTAAAATAGCCATACCGGGTCCTTCCATGCATGTAGATGGGTCGAAAAGCGTCGCTCAATTTCCCCAAGTAGTCCCACCCCGTCCTGGCCAGAACCTCCG
>DMLA01000015.1 GCA_003453555.1 Chloroflexota bacterium
GTAAGGGCGTCCTCTCCAGGGCATAAGTGAGGCGGCGGAGAAACCCAGCCAGGGTGGGGCTTCGAGCCTCTATCTGGTCGTACCCAGGGTAGATCTGGGTATGAACGATGGTCTTATGAGGCAGACCTTCCAAGAGGCGAAGGAGCCCTCTTTTTGTATAGGCCCGCACGTGGGGGACTAGGCGACGTCTCAAATTATCAGGTAAATAGTTTACCAAGGGGAAATTCCCAAATCTATATCTACCCCGCCAATATATCCCGTGGGTCTCGAAAGGGTAGAGCCTATTGGGGGCGAAGATGACTATGCGGCCCTGGGGCTTGGCCACCCGATAAGCCTCTTGCACCACCTCTCTATCGTCCTCCACATGCTCTATCACCTCGTGGAGGAGGACGATGTCGAAGCGGCCTGGGGGAAAGGGTAACTCCTCGGCCCGAGCAGCGGCCAAGTCAGGTAGTCTCCTCGCTGCCTCGGCCACTCTACTCGCTTCCAGATCCACACCGTAGACTCGGTCGCTGAAGCGGCGTAACCTCTCCACATAGGTGCCTAGGCCGCACCCCACATCCAAGATCACCTTATCAGCCAGGGGGGCGTATCTGTTTATGAGGGCTAGACGCCGCTCCTGGCCGAAGCGCCAGAGATAACTGGGGCAGCCCAATAGGGCGGCCTCCCGTTCCTCAAGGGGCATCAGCATCTCCTTTTCGTAATATTACTAGAAGAGGGGGAAAGGCACAACCCATCTTGCCAAAGGAGGTGGATGAGGATATATTATTCAAGGAGGCGACATGCATAAGTTAATCATCATCGGATCGGGCCCCGCGGGGTGGGCAGCGGCCATCTACGCCGCTCGAGCCGACCTGGCTCCCCTTCTCATCGCCGGAAGCGACTTAGGAGGCCAGGTGGCCCTCACCGAACAGGTGGAAAACTACCCCGGTTTCCCCCAGGGGATAAGCGGCGCTGAACTCGCTCAGCTGATGCAGGAGCAGGCCGAGCGGTTCGGCACCCGTGTGGAGTTGGATGAGGTGGTGGAAGTCGATCTATCTACCCCTCCTTTCAAGGTGAAGACCTATAGCCAAGAGTACGAGGCTCAGGCTCTCATCGTCGCTACCGGCACCTCTCCTCGTAAACTCCAGGTCCCTGGGGAGGCGGAGTTCGCCGGACGGGGGGTCTCCTACTGTGCCACCTGTGACGGTTTCTTCTTCCGTGACCAGAGAGTAGTGGTAGTGGGGGGAGGGGATGCGGCGGTAAAGGAGGCGCTCTTCCTCACCAAGTTCGCCACCAAGGTTTACATCGTGCATCGGCGGGATCAATTGCGGGCTGAACAGATCATACAGGAGAGGGCCAAGAGGAATGAGAAGATTGAGTTCATCTGGGATACGGTGGTGACCGAGATCGTGGGGGGTGAGAACGTAACTGGGGTGCGCCTCAAGAACCTGGAAAGTGGCCAGGAATCGCTTCTCCCTGCCGAGGGGGTTTTCATCTATGTGGGCCATGCCCCTAACACCGCTCTTTTCGAGGGAGAGTTGGAACTAGATGGAGATGGGTACATCGTCACCGATCTTGAACAGCGGACTAGCGTTCCCGGGGTCTTCGCCGCGGGGGATGTCCAAGAGCGGGTCTTGAGGCAGATAGCCACCGCCGTGGGCACAGGGGCCAAGGCGGCCATGGAGGCGGAAAGGTACATCGCCGAGTTGGAGGATAGAGCCTATCCGGGGTGGAAACCTTTAGAGCTCTGATGGAGGGTAGATGAGCAAAGTGACCATGGGCAAAGATGAGATATTCTATCTTCGAAAGGGAGGAGGGAAGCCCTCCTTGCTTTTTCTCCATGGAGCGGGAGGCACCCATCGTAACTGGGGAAAACAGATACAGGCCCTTGGGGATGCTACTCTTGCTTGTCTCGACCTCCCCGGCCATGGTCGCTCCAAGGGGGAAGGACGTCAGACTATCGAGGGGTATGCGGACTTGGTGGCGGAGTT
Organism: Chloroflexota bacterium; assembly: GCA_003453555.1. Lineage (GTDB taxonomy): Bacteria > Chloroflexota > Anaerolineae > UBA7937 > UBA7937 > UBA7937. The sequence goes on from DMLA01000015.1 coordinate 1,974, forward strand.
CATGGCCGCTCTCGCTCTGGAGAGCCCTATAGTGGTAGGCCACTCCATGGGGGGAGCGATAGCCTTAGATTTAGCCCTCCGCTACGGGGAGGGCTTAGGTGGCTTGGTGCTGGTGGGCACCGGAGCCCGATTGCGGGTGATGCCCGGCCTTCTCCAAGGGCTGAGGGGGGAGTTTGAATCGACGGTGGGCCTCGTCTGTGGATACGCCTATGGTCCCTCGGCCAGCGAAGAGATGATAAGGCTGGGTCGAGAGGAGATGCTGGCTATCGGCCCCGAGGTGCTCTGGGGGGATTTTCTGGCCTGCGATCGCTTCGATGTGATGGGCCGCCTGGGCGAGGTTCGGCACCCCACTTTGGTGATCTGTGGGGAGGAGGATCAACTGACGCCGCTCAAATATTCGCGATTCTTGGCCGATCATATCCCGGGGGCCAGGCTGGTAACCATCCCTGAAGCGGGCCACATGGTGATGCTGGAGAAGCCGCAAGAGACTACCGAGGCCATTGCGGGATTCTCTTCTGTAACACTTCCTTGATCTTCAGCGCTGCCCGAGCGCGATGGCTGATCCTGTTCTTCACTTCCGGTTCCAGTT
>DMLA01000219.1 GCA_003453555.1 Chloroflexota bacterium
GGTTTTCAGCCAGTCGAAGAGGGGAGCGTTTTGGGTGGCGGGAAGACAGCGGGTCAGGGTCTGATAGAGATGGTGATGGGTGTTCACCAGGCCCGGAAGTATCATCTTTCCTCGGGCGTCGATCACCCTATCCGCCTCCTGGGGCACCTCAGAGGTGGGACCCACAGCCACGATGCGGTTCCCCTCGATGAGAATCGATCCCCCCCTTATCTCCCGCCGCTTCTCGTCCATGGTCACCAAGAGGGTTGCATCCCTCAAGAGCAACGTAGTCACTCCCCACCTCCCCAAAGATTTGGCACAACTTTAGTTAAGTGAAATGGCGTCCAGAGGTTATTTCCTAACCTGTCACTTACTTTCCTTAATCCTTAAAGTTAACCACCCCGCAGCAAGCTGCGGGGCTTAGCCAGCAGCGGAAGGATTGTATTGGGGGCTGCCGCCCCCAAGCCCCCGCTCGCCATTCCTCCCCACAGCAAGCTGGGGGGTATCCTGGCGGTTTTTCATAAACCTTTGGGAGCTCAGGCTCTGCCACGGGACTTCTGCTCAACGAAAGGACAACCTGGGTCCGAGGCGAAGAGATCGTTGGCATAGGCGTAGGCCCTGCCCCGGCATCCTCCACAGACCTCACGGTGGAGGCAGTCCCCGCACGGCTTCTTCAGGTTCCTCCTACCTCTCAGCCTTACAAAGACTTGACCATTTCGCCAGATATCCAAGGCTGAGCTCTCCAGGAGATTGCCTGCCTTGATGGGAACGAAGGCACAAGGCCACACATCGCCGTTCGATTTGACATAATACATCCCTCGGCCGGCGATGCAGCCCTTAAAGAACAGCGAAGCGATGCGCGGGCTTAGCTCATTCTTGGAAAGGTAGGCAAAGTACTCCGGGAGGGCAACGGGAACCACTACCGGGCGTATCTTCTCCTGAACCCGATGAGTCTGCTCGATCACCTGGGCGAACTCCTCCGGCTTGAGGGCTGCATTCTCAATTTCTTCTCCTCGCCCCACCGGGACGAGCTGGTAGAGGAGCACTACCTGAGCCTCAAGCCTATCGGCAAGCAGAAGCATCTCTTCCAGGTCATGCAGATTATACCTGGAGATGGTAATATTTATCTGGATATATAAACCTTCCTGCCTAGCGTTCTCTATTCCGTGGATGGTCTTTTCAAAAGCCCCACCCAGGCCGCGGAAGGAGTCATGCTTCTGAGGATCCACGCAGTCGACGCTGGCTGCGATCCCCATGGTGCCGCTTTCCTTCAGAGACCTCGCTGCTTCTTTGTCTATTAGTGTACCATTTGTGGCGATGACGGTGCTAAACCCCAGGCCCTTGGCATAGAGCAACAGATCATAGATGTCCCCTCGCACCAAAGGCTCCCCTCCGGTGAAGACGAGCATCCTGAATTCCGGGACCTCGGCCAGGCTTTTGATAACCCTCTTGGCATCCGCCGTATTCAACTCCCCGTAGACGTTTTCGTCGGCCCGAACATGGCAGTGTTTGCAGCGCAGGTTGCAGCGAGGGGTTACCTCATATACCGGATGGATGGGGAAGCCAAAGCAGCCTATGCCCACGGCACCGGCAGCCACCCTAAAGAGCTTTGGCAGGTTGTTAGTCCAGAAAGGTAACCCCTTCCACCGGGTGGCCAGCCTGAAGGCCAGTATGGATGCCACTTGCCTTGTTACCAGGCTTGGAGGAATATAGAACGGTCTGACTTTTCTCTTCATAAGATGAAGGCTAAAATCAAGTTCAGTGTAGTCCCTAGATTGAAAATCAGCGTCCGGGCACAAATGCCCTCTAACTTCCTTCGCTCCTTGTAGTCACCCCGAAGCACCTGGAGAGTCGTGAGAAGTGAGAGAAGAAAGAACGGACAAAAGAACAAGAATGCTTTGAGGGGAACCCCAGCCCTGAGAGAGAAGAGGTATAAAAGCCATGTCCCAAAGTTTGCCAGGGCATAGAGCTTGCTCATCTTCTCCCGGCCGAAGCGGACCACCAGGTTTCTCTTACCGACCTCCTTATCAGCCAGATAGTCGGGGAATTCATTGATCAGGATCACATTAAATATTGTAAGGGCAATCGGCAGGGCAAGCCAGTGAACCAAAGGAGGGATTTGCCCTGTCTGGATGTAACAGGAGGCAGCAACGGGAAGCCAGCCATAGCAAAAGCCGATCCATATCTCACCGACACCCCGGTAGGCCCATTGGATAGGCTTAGTGGTGTAGAAAAAGCCGGCGAACATGCCCAAAGCCCCCAGAGGTATCGTATAAGGGCCGGTCTTATAGTAGAACTGGAGCAAGAGCCCCACTGCCCCTGCCAGCAGAAGGCAAACGAGAGCGGCGATGAAGGCTTGCCCTCTACGAATGATTCCTGTTTGCAGCACCTGAGCGCCGCCAGAGAACCGGTTTCTCTCCAGTTGAGCCGAAAGGGTATCCGTCTCATAATCAAAGTACTCCCCTGAGTAGTAAGCAGCAAGCATAATAAATACTGCAGCCAAGGTTCCCCATCCTAAAACAGCCCAATCCAGGCGACCCGCTAAATGCCATGCTAGAACAGCACCCAAAATAAACGGGAAAATCCCTACAGTATGGAAGGGTGGTCGTGAAAGATTGATCCAGGCTTTAAGTTTAACTGTATTCATCTTCGATTCTCCTTGTATAGATAGATTCAGGACGGTGCCCTAGCCTCGCTGACGAGGGCCGCGAGGCTGACCCATCCAGATCTTGGTGTGTTTGGCAAGGAGTTAAAATCTTGCTACAATTGAAATGGCATTTGGAAATGACCTTACTCCTTATGGGGAATGGAGGACAACCGTTAGAACTTAGGCCCCCTCTTCCCCACCCTCGATTTCAAGTAGGCCTCTATGAACTCATCTATCTCCCCGTTGAGAACGGCCTCCACATCTGCCACTTCGTAGCCTGTCCGATGGTCTTTCACCAGAGTGTAGGGGTGGAGGACATAGGAGCGGATCTGGTTCCCCCAGCCCGCCTCCACATGTTCCCCTTTCAGCCGCGCCTGCTTCTCCTCCCGCTTCTCTAACTCCAACTCCAAGAGGCGAGAGCGAAGTACCTTCATGGCCATAACCCTATTCTGGGACTGGGAGCGCTCGTTTTGGCAGGCGGCCACTATCCCCGTAGGCAGATGGGTGATCCGCACTGCAGTGCTCGACTTCTGGACATGCTGGCCCCCGGGGCCAGAAGCGCGAAAGGTCTCGATACGCAGATCGTCAGGGTTTACCTCTATCTCTACTTGATCCTCGATAGCCGGCATCACCTCCACCAGGGCGAAGGAGGTATGGCGTTTATGGGCCGTGTCGAAGGGGGAGAGACGCACCAAGCGATGAACGCCCCGCTCGGCCTTCAGATAGCCATAAGCGTACCGCCCGCTCACCTCTATGGTGGCGCTCTTCAACCCCGCCTCCTCCCCAGCCGAACTATCGAGGATGCGGCTCTTATAATCCCGCCCCTCCGCCCACCGTAGATACATCCGCAGGAGCATCTCCGTCCAATCCTGGGAATCGGTGCCCCCCGCGCCAGCGTGGACGGCCAAGATAGCGTCGTGGTCGTCGTACTCTCCACCCAAGAGGAGCCTGAACTCCAGACCTTCCAGTTCCTTCGTCACTTCGCCCACATCAGCGGCTATCTCATCGGTCAGGGACTCATCTCCTTCGCTGGCCGCCAACTCCAGGAGACCTCTCAACTCCTCCACACGATGAGCCAGCGCCTTCCAGGGCTCCACCTCCTCTTTCAAGGCGGAGAGCCTCTGCATCGCCGCCTGTGCCTGGGCTTGGTCCCGCCAGAAGTCAGGTTTCTGGGATCCCCGCTCTAGCCGAGCGATCTCCCTCTCCTTGCCCGCTAAGTCAAAGACGCTCCTTTATCTTGTTGATCCGCCGCTCCAACTCGTCTAACTCATCCATCTGCTCCTCCTCTTTACGACTCAGCGAAGAGCCCTTCCACGAACTCTTCAGCGTCGAACTCCACCAGATCCTCCAACCTCTCCCCTGTGCCCACATACTGGATGGGGATGCCCAACTCTTTGGCTATGGCGAAGATCATCCCTCCCTTGGCCGTCCCGTCCAGTTTGGCCACAAAAACCCCCGTCACCCCCACCGCCTCTTGGAAGTACTTCGCCTGGGTCAAGGCGTTCTGGCCAGTGGTGGCATCCAAGACTAAGATCACCTCCTGGGGCGCTTCTGGGACCCTCCCTGCTGCCACACGACGTAACTTTTTCAGTTCCTCCATGAGGTTATATTTGGTGTGGAGGCGGCCAGCGGTGTCTATGATCAAAAGATTGGCGTCCCGTGCCTGGCCAGCCTCGATAGCGTCGTAGACCACAGCCCCAGGGTCACCGCCCGGCTGATGGGCCACCACATCAACGCCCAACCGCTGGCCCCAGATCTTAAGTTGGTCGATGGCCGCGGCTCGGAAGGTATCCGCCGCCGCCAAAAGCACTTTCCGCCCCCTATCCTGATGATAACGGGCTAGTTTGGCGATGCTGGTCGTCTTTCCTGACCCGTTCACCCCCACTACCAGGATCACCCAAAGGCCATCCTCCCGGTATCTAGGGCCCTCTTTAAGGGTAACCACCCCTTTGAGGTCGCCCTTGAGCGCCTCCCGGACGGCTCTCGCCTCCCGCAACCCCTCTTTGTCCACCCGCTCCCGCAGCCTTTCGATCAAGGCTACTGTAGTCTCCACACCTACATCGGCCTGGATAAGGAGTTCTTCTAGTTCTTGCCAGAGAGCCTCGTTCACCTCGCCCCGGGCCAAGAGCCCCCTGATCCTCCCGAAATAGGAATGGCGGGTTCGAGTTAGACTTTGCTGAACCTTCTTCCCAAACACCTTCTTACCCCTTAGTAATTATACCTCAGATAGGGGCCCACACCAAAAGCCCCTCTAGGAGACTGTTGAAAAAGTG
>DMLA01000216.1 GCA_003453555.1 Chloroflexota bacterium
GGCAATTTCAAGGTGAAGGTTCGCAAGAAGGCCCGTTATGTGGATGAGGATCTCTGCACGGGCTGTGGGTTGTGTCAGGAGAAGTGTCCGGCCAAGGATATACCCAGCGAGTTCGATGCCCAGATGGGCACCCGCAAGGCGATCTATATGCCCTTCGCTCAGGCGGTGCCTAGGGTGCCGGTGATAGATACCGAGAATTGCATTTGGTTCCAGAGGGAGCGGTGTGGGGCCTGCAAGAAACTCTGCCCCCGAGGAGCCGTCGACTTTGAGCAGGAAGATCAGATGGTGGAGTTCGAGGTGGGGACCATCATCGTGGCCACCGGATTTGACCTCTTCGATTGCACCAGGGCTCCCCAGTACGGCTACGGCAGGCTGGATAACGTCTTGACCAGCCTGGAGTTCGAGCGGATGATAAGCTCCCAAGGGCCAACGGGGGGGAAGGTGTTATTGAAGAATGGCCGGGAGCCACAGAGTGTGGCTATCCTGCACTGTATCGGCAGCCGGGATGAGAACTATAACGAGTACTGCTCCCGGGTTTGCTGTATGTGGTCTTTAAAGTTCGCCCACTTGGTCCGCGACTCCATCGATGCCAAGGTCTACGAACTCTATATCGATATGCGGGCCTTCGGCAAGGGGTACGAGGAGTTTTACAAGCGGTTGCTGAAGGAGGATGTGGTCTTCATCCGGGGCAAGGGTGCTGAGGTGACCGATGTGGCTGAGAGACCGGAGGAGGAGGGGAGGCTGATCGTCAAGTGCGAGGACACCCTTTTGGGTGAGCTACGACGCATCCCGGTGGATATGGTGATCCTGAGCAACGGTTTGGAACCCCGGCGCGACGCGGCAGAGACAGCGCGGCTATTTGGCCTCAGTCGGAGCAAGGACGGCTTTTTCTTGGAGAAGCATCCCAAACTGGCCCCGGTGGAGACCGCCTCCGATGGGATCTTCATCGCTGGGGCCTGCCAGGCGCCTAAAGATATACCCGATACGGTGGCTCAGGCCGCTGGGGCGGCAGCCGTGGCCCTCTCCATGATGGATATGGGGAAGTGGACGCTGGAGCCCTCTATCGCCCAGGTGGATGTAGAGCGTTGTTCCGGCTGTGGAGAGTGTCTCTTGGCTTGTCCTTACAAAGCGATAGAACTGGTGGAGGGGCGGGCTCAGGTGAGTGAGACCCTCTGCAAGGGCTGCGGCACCTGCGTGGGACATTGTCTCCCCAAGGCGATCACACTCCTGCATTTCACCGATGAGCAGTTGGTGGCCGAGATGCAGGGAGCACTCAGGGAGTTGGAGGTGGCCTAGTGTACGAACCGAAGATCATCGGTTACCTATGTACCTATTGTAGTTACCCTGGCGCTGACCTGGCTGGCACTTCGCGTATCAAGTACCCGCCTAACGTCAACATCATAAGGGTTCTCTGCTCGGGACGGGTCTCGCCGGAACTGATCTTGCGCACCTTTCGAGAGGGGGCCGACGGGGTTTTGGTGGGGGGTTGCCACTTCGGAGATTGCCACTTCATCAACGGGAACCATCGTACCGCTAAGCGGATCCCCATCTTGAAGAAGATTCTGGAGTACGCGGGCATCGAGCCTCAGAGGCTGCGGTTGGAATGGATCTCCGCCTCGGAGGGGGAGCGGTTCGCGGAGGTGGTCAAGGAGTTCACGGAGACGATCCAGGGTCTACCCCCTATAAGGGAGGTCTTGCGATGAAGCGAATGGAACCTCTGAAGAAGGCTGTGGCTGAGGCTTTGAAGGAGTTGGATGGGGTTTTGGCCCTGCGCAGCGCCTGGGGGGGCGTGGCTCCTCACCTCTTCTGCCGAGAGGAGGAGTTAGATGGGCTGGCCCTGTGGCCCAAATACCCCCTGCCCCGAACCTTGCAGTTGATTCAGAGGGCCCACCCTGAAAGCAGCCTAGGGATCGTGGCCCGGGGTTGCGGCGAGCGGGGGCTCATCGAGATGGCCAAGCGAAACCAGATAGATCTGGAGCGGATTAGGGTCATCGGGCTGGCCTGCACGGCAGAGGAGGCCCAAATTTGCCCTTGCCCCAAGCCCTATCCCAGTATCCTCACCGATATGGTCATCGGGGAGATGATCGAGCCGATGCCCAATAAATTGGTGGAGGAGTTCCTGGCCAAGAGCAGCGAGGAGAGGCTTGAGTTCTGGAAGAGACAGTTCGCCAAGTGCATTAAGTGTTACGGCTGCCGCAACGCTTGTCCCCAATGTTTCTGTCCCGAGTGCACCCTGGAGGATGAGATTTGGGTGGAGACGGGCCGTATCCCGCCACCTTTCCCCTCTTTCCACCTGGTGAGGGCTATGCATACGGTGGGCAAATGTGTGGGCTGCGGTGAGTGCGAACTGAGTTGCCCAGCCCATATCCCCCTCACCACCCTCTACACCCTCATCCGGTGGGAGGTAGAGGAACTATTTGGCTATCAAACAGGGGAGAGCCTGGAGGCCAAGCCTCCCCTGACCCTACCTATGGAGATGGAGACGTGACTATGGAATATAAAAACGTCTTGACCACATGTGTATATTGCGGGGCTGGTTGCGGGCTCTACCTTGAGGTCTTAGATGGCCAGGTGGTGGGGGTCCTCCCGGCCAAGGGCCACCCGGTGGGCGAGGGGAAACTATGCATCAAGGGGTGGAACGCCCACGCCTTCATCCATCACCAGGATAGGCTCACCAAACCGCTGGTCAGGAGAGATGGCCGCTTCATCGAGGCCAGTTGGGATGAGGCTTTGGGGTTGGTGGCCGAAAGGCTCAC